>CBDCCJ010000001.1:0-6075 GCA_965214725.1 Dehalococcoidia bacterium
GTGACCTACAAGGGCTCTGCGGCTGCGCCTGGGCCTGGAGAGGACATTACCATCAACCTGCGCGGCAACCTGGCCAGTGGCGGCCATGCCACGGGCGATTCCCTGAAGAACATTGAGAATGTGATTGGCGCCATGTATGCCAAGAACATGCTGACCGGTGATCGGGGTGACAACCTGCTGGAAGGTGGTATGTTCGGGGATGTGTTGATCGGTGACCGCGGCATGGATACCTTGCGGGGTCACGCCGGGGATGACGAACTGGACGGTGGTGATGACGATGACACACTGGAAGGTGGCTACGGTGCAGACACCCTGACCGGTGGTCACGGCGATGACACGGCGTCTTACAGCGGTTCCATGATGGGGGTGACGGTGCGTTTGCACAGCCACACGGCCATGCATGGTGATGCAGAGGGTGACAAGTGGGGCGATACGGTCACGGTCGAATATGACAATCCCGATCCAGACGCCTCCGCTGATGAGCGCACCCTGGAAGAGACCGTGCCCGATATCATTCACCTGACCGGTTCCCATCATGACGATATCCTTGCGGGTGACAGCCGGGATAACACGATTATGGGCCTCGGTGGCCATGACAGGCTGTATGGCGGCCCGGGTGGCGGTGATGACGTCATGTGGGGTGGTTCTGGTATGGACAAGATCTTTGGCGGCATTGGTAATGACATCATGCATGGTGGCACCGGTGATGATTTGCTGTCTGGCGGTGCCGGTGATGACAAAGCCTACGGCGGCGCCGGCAGTGACATGATCTATGCGACCATAAATGGCGGTGACGGTGTCGTCAATGACAGTGTTATTGATGGTTGGTACTCGGATGGAGATCCGACGAGACCTATGGATAACCCGGATACTGGAAGTGTTGATGAAAGCATGGAATCTGTTTCAGACCGGCTTAGTATTGACACCGTATCTTTCGAGAAGGCAAAGCGTGGTGTGCATACTGGTACTGATGGTCGCTATACTAGTGATGATACTAACCCCTTTACGCTTGGTGCAGACGGAGCCACAAGCGCGGACGCAGTCCATATTGAGAACATTATTGGTTCTTCGCATGACGATGCCTTCAGGGGTAACGCTGAAGATAACAAAATTGAAGGCGGTGACGGCGCCGACTATCTTGACGGTGGTGACGAAGGAATGGGAGGTGACACCGTATCCTACGAAAATTCAGACCGGGGTGTCACCATCGATATATCAGACGAAACAGAAATCGCCATCGGCGGCCATGCTCAGGGCGATGTGATTGTGAACTTCGAAAACATCATCGGCTCCCGTGATTATGGCGACGAACTGATAGGTGATAACGCGAACAACATGCTGTGGGGTCTGGGCGATGAGGACGAAATAGATGGTGGGGCAGGTTCAGATACCATCGAAGGTGGCGCCGGTGCGGATGAACTGGATGGCGGTACCCATGCGGACGATGAAGCAGATACCGGCGACGATGGTGTAGACAGGGATGGGGATATTCTGTCCTATGTGGCTTCGGACGCAGGCGTTTCAGTGAATCTCGCCAACAACACCGTGTCTGGCGGTCATGCTGAGGGTGATGAACTGGAAGTGCAGAAAGCGGCTTATGACCATGATGATGATGACAGTACAGATCCGCTTGACGTTTCCACGTTCGAGAGCGTCACAGGGTCTATGCATGATGACCGTCTGACCGGTGACCATAGGGTTAATATACTCACCGGCCTGGCGGGCAACGATACGCTGAGAGGTCTTGCAGGCGCTGATACCCTGATAGGAGGTCCCGGCGCAGACGTGCTCGACGGTGGCGAGGACAAGGACGAGGTGGGAGATAACATGTCCAGGGATGTCGCTTCCTATGCAGGAGCAAGAGCAGGTGTGACGGTAGACCTGCACTCCCGCAAGGGAATCGGTGGTGACGCTGACGGTGACACGTACCGCAATATTGAGGAGTACGTGGGTTCCAGCAACGATGACACGTTCATTGCCAGTGAAGGCGCTGACGTTATTGATGCAGGAGCTAACAACATGGATGACCGCAGCAGGTCCACTGATGGTGATACCATCTCCTACGAAGAATCGGAGACCGGTGTCAAAATCAATCTGGAGGAAATACTCGGTAGAGCTGATGGTGCTGAAGGTGCAATAGGCGGTGCGGTGGATGATGGGGGTGTAACCGACGGTAATAATCATGTTGGAAATGATATGAACTTCGCCAAGGGAGACATGCTGGAAGGCTTCGAGAACGTCACCGGGTCTCAGTTCGGGGATGAACTGACAGCGCTTGCTGGCGGTAGCATACTCAGGGGACTGGGCGGTAATGACGACTTGACGGGTGGAGAAGGTGAAGACACCCTGATAGGTGATAGTGGCCGTGATACGCTTGCCGGTGGCGCAGGTGCTGACAGAATTGTCGGTGGCGCTGGTGATGATGTCATGTACGGTGGTGCAGCAGATACCGCTGACGAAAGCAGCAGGGATACATTCGTATTCAGCCCTGGCGATGGAGCGGGTGTCGACATTATCAAGGACTTTGACACCAGTAATGGCGCTAGTGCTGATGCCGATCCTGATAGCGATCAGATTGACCTGACGGCTTTCGGCATCCGGGACTGGGAAGATCTTGCCGCAAACATTTCCGTACATGATGGCAATGACATCAGGATTGATTTGTCTGACTTTGGTGGCGGCATCATCATTCTTGAGGATGTTGATATAGATAACCTTGATAATCCAGTGGATGAGGACGCTAATGATATGATTGATGTACTCAGCGTTTTCGATGTTGACACCAATCCGGACGGCATCTTCATCCTCTAATCCCATGCAGTAAAACAGACTTCCTGCTCACGGAAGTAAACGAACCCAGGGGCTACCAGGCGGCACATGCTGCTGACGTAGCCCCTGTTTTTATGTTGTGCCCTTCCTCCGTCATTATCCACTTCCCAACGTTCGTTATTTTCGTCCTCCCCTGCTCGTCATTCCTCCCGTCACAACATCCTCTGCGTCTTCTGCGGCTACATCCTGTCCATCCCGCGCATCCATGCCAATAAAATCATCTGCGTCATCCGCGGATAATCCCGTCCAGCAACGCCATTACCCTGTCCGTCGCGCCCTGATGCTGCCGTACCAGTTGTTGCCCACGCTTGCCTTGGGTGTGTCTGAGGTCGGGGTCTTGTAGCAGGCGCAGTGTTGCCGTGGCCAGTTGCTTGGCGTCGGCTACGATCATGATTGCGTCTTCAGCCTGGAACAGGTCGATGATTTCGGTGAAGTTGGCGGTATGTTGGCCGCTGATCAGGGGCACGCCCAGTCTGGCTGCTTCCAGCACGTTGTGGCCGCCTGCGGCGACCAGGCTGCCGCCGATGAAGGCGGCGTCGGCGCAGGTGTAGCAGCCGGGTAGATCTCCCAGGGTATCCAGCAGGTACACGGCCGCGTCCCCCGGTGCGGCGCCGGCGCTGTGCCTGGTGACCTCCAGGCCGCGTTGGCGGCACAGGTTATAGACCTTGTCGAAACGCTCCGGGTGCCGTGGCGCGAGGATCAGCAGGCAGTCTGCCACGGCCTGCCGGACCTGGTGAAACGCATCCAGTACCTGCTCTTCCTCACCTGCGTGGGTGCTGGCCGCGATCCAGACGGGGCGTTCCCCGGCAAAGGAGCGCGGTAACGACTGCGCCGGCGCGGTATCGTCTAAGGACGCGTCCGCGTCAAACTTCAGGTTGCCTGTCACCGAAACCCGGTCGGGGTGCGCGCCCAGGGCCAGGAAACGTTCGGCATCCTCGTTACCCCGGGTGGCGATATGCGTAAAGCAGGCCAGCGCGGCGGCAGTGAAACCGGGCAGGCGACGGTAGGCGCGGTACGAACGGGGCGACAGCCTGGCATTCACCAGGAACGCGGGGATGTCACGGCGCCGGCAGTGATGCAACAGGTTCGGCCAGATCTCGGTTTCCAGGATGATCAGCGCACGCGGCCTGACCCGGCGCAGGAACAGGCAGATCGCGTGGGGCAGGTCATACGGCAGGTAACGGTGCTCCACCCGGTTGGCGAACACACGCTTGACCTGCGCCGCGCCCGTGGGGGTGACCGTGGTCAGCAGTATCCGGCAATCTGGGCAGGTCTCGAGCAGGCGCCGCACCAGCAACCGGGCTGCCTGCACCTCGCCTACGGACACCGCGTGCACCCAGATCACCGGTTGCGCGGAGGCCGGGCGCGGGATACAACCGAAACGTTCGGGAATACGTTGCAGGTAAGCGCGGTTTTTTATGCCCCGCAACAGCAGGTAACACAGCGCCAGGGGGACGCACAGGTACAGGATGAGGCTGTATAGGATCCGCACCGGGCTGAACTCTTACCCTGCCCCCTCCAGGCACTCCAGGTATTTTCTGAGGCCCCGCTCCAGAACGGTGAACGGCTTGCGGTAGCCGGCCTGGCGCAATGCCGAGATGTCTGCCTGGGTGAAACTCTGGTAGGCGGCGGGCAGGTCTGCCGGGAAATCCACGTACTCAACCTTGCCCCTGACGTGCCAGTCCGTCAGTAGCCGGGCAACCTCGTTGAAACTCCTGCTGCTGCCGCTACCGACGTTGAAGATGCCGCTCAGCGCGCGCTGCTGCATGAACCACAGGTTCACGTCCACCACGTCATCGACGTGGATAAAGTCCCGGCGCTGCTCGCCGTCCCCGTAACCGCCGCTGCCCTTGAACAGTTTCATGACGCCGCCGTCCTGCAGTTGCCGGTGCAACTGGAAGATCATGCTGGCCATGGCGCCCTTGTGCTGTTCGCCGGGGCCGTACACGTTGAAATACCTGAGGCCGACGATCTGCGCGCGGGCGTCCGGCGCCACCTTGCGTACGTAGCGGTCGAACAACAGCTTGGAGTAGCCGTACACGTTGACCGGCCGTTCATACTGCGGCTGCTCGGTGAAACGCCGGTTGTTGCCGTACACCGCGGCGCTGGAGGCATAGATCAGGGGCACGCCGGCGTGCTGGCAGGCATCCAGCAGGCGCCGGGACCAGGCGTAGTTGTTGTCCAGCATGAAGCGGCCGTCCTGCTCGCGGGTATCGGAACAGGCGCCCTGGTGAAACACCTGTTCCACCCCCTTGAGCCGTGCCGGCAGGGACGCCATGAACTCGTCCTTGTCCAGGTAATCCAGGAAATCGCACTCCACCAGGTTGTTGAACTTGCTGCCGTCGCTGAGGTCATCGACGGCGATGATGTCGGTATGGCCGGCCGCGTTCAGGCCGCGCAGCAGGTTGCTGCCGATGAACCCGGCGGCGCCGGTGACGATGATCATGCCGCCCCCTGACCTGTTTTCCGGAGCGCGTCCACCAGCGCGCTGGTGGAGCAGCCTGGCAGCAACGGCAGGGTGATGACTTCACCGCCGTGTTGCCGCACGTGCGCGGCGCCGGCGATCGCCTCCGGCGCATAATCGCCGCCCTTGACCAGCAGGTCGGGACTGAGCGCCTGCACCAGTCGCTCCGGCGTATCTTCGGAGAAGGCCACCAGCCAGTCCACCGCAGCCAGTCCCGCCAGTACCCTGAGGCGTTTATCCAGCGTCTGCAACGGCCGCTGCGGGCCTTTGAGACGGCGTACCGAGGCATCGTCGTTCACCGCCACCAGCAACCGGTCGCCCAGGGCTTTTGCCTGTTCCAGGCAGGCGACGTGGCCCGCGTGCAACAGGTCGAAACAGCCGTTGGTCATCACTATCTTCTCTCCCGCGGCCTTGCTGCGGCTGATTGCATCCAGCAACTCGTCCAGCCCCATGAGCTTGTGCGCGGCATGTCCGCAGCGTGCGTTCAGTTCCGCCGCGCTCACGGTTGCCGCACCCAGTTTTTCCACGGCGATGCCCGCGGCCGCGTTGGCGAAGCCGACGGCCGCACGGTGCTCGTAGCCGGACGCCAGCGCCGCGGCAAAGGTGGCGATGACGGTGTCACCGGCGCCGGTGACGTCAAACACCTCGTGGGTCTCGGCGGGAAGATGGAGAGCATCGCGCGCGCTCCTGTGCACCAGGGTCATGCCGCGCTCACCCCGGGTGATGAGCATGGCATCCAGTGACAGCGCCTCGCACAGGGCCAGAGCTTTTGTACGAATCTC
>CBDCCJ010000002.1:0-47128 GCA_965214725.1 Dehalococcoidia bacterium
AGTGGCGCAGCGACCCGTTGGTGCTGGCCACAGTAGTCCCCCCTAACATAGTCAGTTACACGATAAATGGGGTTTCCTATAGCGAAGACAACCCCTCTACCCTCGGACAGTTCGGGACTGCCCCTAGGACTTTTGGCATAGTGGTAGCAGGCGGGGAAGGCGTAGCCAGTACGTCTTTTCGAGTCCGAGGCTACTATGTGCGGGCAGGCTTTGCTATTGGCTCCGCCTTTACCCAATATGGCCATTTTGCAACGGGCAACGTGGATGCGACAGTGGAACATACTGTCGTTACTTCTATTGAGCTAGGCGGCAGTGATTACTTCCTCGAACAACTGGAATTCAGAGTAACCTCCACAGGAGACGGGGCTACGCATACAGGGACGGCATCGAGGACACGTTCATTTACGGTGAACTTCAGTTAGGCGCTGTCCCGACTGTGCGGGGCAGTGTACCGGGGCTGTGCGCCCCTAATCACTCCTAATATAATAACATTATGTTAGTATATGTATAGTATCAGCACAGATGCACAGCGTTTTTAGGGATCTTCACGCGTACGCGCCCGCGCCCCCGCGCACGTAGCGCGCACGCATACGCGCAGGGGGATTCATCCGGCTGTGCTGTGCGCCCCCGCCAGATTGCCCCAAAACTGCTTGGCGCAGGGGGTTGACACGCATACGCGATAGGCGTATATCTATACGCACGGCGATACGCCGCACAGGGGGAACAGAATGGACGCTAACGCACTGAAGGCGCGCATCACGCGCAGGGTAGGGATGGAGCAGCCGCTCCTCGAAGCGATGGGCATACGGGAAGAAGCCTTCCTCACCATCATCTACAACGCACTCGCCACGCAGCCCAAACTCGCGGACTGCACGCCGGAGTCGTTGGACAAGGCCATCATGGACTGCATCAATGCCCGCCTGCTCCCCGACGGGGTAGAGGCGGCTATCGTTCCCTACGGGGCGGGGGCGCAGTTCGTCATCATGGTGGCGGGGCGCGTCAAACTCGCGCATCAGGCGACGCGCGGGCTAACGATTCGCAGCCGCGTCGTCTACCGCGAGGACGATTGGGAGTACAGCGAGGGCTTGCGCCCCGTGCTGGAGCACAAGCCCAACCCGTCGGCAAGCCGGACGGACGCGGACATCATCGCCGCCTACGCGATCGCGCTGATACCGCAGAGCATCGACCCCGCCTATGAGGTGGCGCTGCGCCCCGACCTCGACCGAGCGCAGGGCTGGTCGCGCGGGACAAGCGGGCCGTGGAAGTCGCACTACCCGGAGATGGCGGCGAACGTGCCGCTCAAGCGCCTGCTCAAACGGCTACCGATGCCGGCGGGATTCGGCTGGGGCGTAGGCTACGACGCCGACTACGAGGATGCAGCGCCGGTCATAGCGCCGCCTGCGCCAGTAGACGAGCCTGCGCCGTTGCCGGAGCCCGTCGTGGCACCACCGGAGACGGCGGAGGCCGCACCTTTCTAACGGATTAGCGTAGGGCGGGCGCCCGCCCAGCGCGTCGACCCTGCGGGCATACTGACGCCGTTAAAGTGCTTGCTACCCCGCCATCGTGCGTGCTCCCCTGAGTATGGGGGGAGCACGCAAACAGAGAGGAACGAAAAATGCAGTGCCATGACTGTGGCAATCCGATAACCGATATCGACTACGCCGTGCTCTTTCACTCGGAGGACGATTTGCGAGCGGTGTCCGTGTGCTACGGCTGCGACGAGAAGCAACCGGAGCGCGCGTTTGCACACGAGGAGCAGCAGGCATGACTTGCACCCGTTGCGGATCGCGGATGTTCAAGCAGTACGACGAGGTTGTCTGCCCCATCTGCGGGCATCGCCTCTATCTCACGATAATCCGTGAGGAAGTGGCGCAGGCAGAGGCGGTGGACTATCGCAACTGCAAGGTGTGCGGCGGGCTATTCGCAGCGTCTCCCCGTCGGCACAATGCGGTTTACTGTAGCGAGAAGTGCAGCCGGATTGGGCGGAACACTTACAACCGAGACTACAAGCACGAGCACCCTTCCCCCCGCAATCAGTGGGGCGCGTCGCATATCGCGTCCTGCTATTGCAAGATATGCGGGGCGCTATTCACGGCAAAGTCATCACGCACAGTCTATTGCAGTAAGCCGTGCTGGCTCGTAGGGAAGAACGCCAATAATCAGAAAGTGCGGGAGAATCGCACGGACGAGGGAAGGGCGGCGTTGGCCGCCTATATGCGCGAGTACAAGCGCAACAGGAGGAACGAATGAGACTCGAAATCAAAGACGTGCTCGGCATTGAGTATGCCGAGGTGGAGATACCGGACAGCGGAGTGATTGAGGTAATCGGCCCCAACGCGGCAGGGAAGTCGTCGCTGGCAACGGCGGCGCAGGCCGTGCTCGCGCACGACATGAATCCGCTCGGCGTACCTGCGCCGCAGGCCAAGCGCGTCTACGTGCGCGATGGCGCAGAGTACGGAGAGGCGGCGCTGATAGACAGCGGACAGGTAGCGCAATGGCGGCCAGCGGCGGGGACGATAGAGGCCACCGGCACGCCGTACTCGCGGCCTGAGTCTGTGGGGCTGGTGGACTACACCGCACGCATGGGAGCGAAGGCGCGCGCGGAGCAGATACAAGCGGCGCTGCTCCCGCCTGCGTCCGAGATACTGGCGCAGGTACGCGAGGCGCTGATTCCCTACCTGCCCGCTGACGACTTGGACGGCGTGATGCAGATGGTGGACGAGCGCGGATTTGAGGCGGCGAGTGAGATATACGCAGACCGCGCGCGCCGCGCCAAGCGCGAGTGGCGCAGCATCACCGGCCTATCGTGGGGGATCAAGGCCGGTAGCGATTGGCTGCCCGTCGGGTGGCAGGCCGACTATGACCACCTATCGCACCAGCAGGCGCAGGACAGGGTAACCGCCGCGCGCGATGCGATAGCGGCCATCTACGCAACGCAGGCCGTGAGCGAGTCCGAGATTGCGCGGGCGAGAGAAGCCGCCGCCGCCATCCCCGGCGCACGCGCGGAGTATGAGTCCGCAATGGGAGAGGTAGCGGCCCTTCACGCGGCGCTTGACGCCATTGAGATAGAGCGTCCCCCGTCAGAGTCGGCGCAGCCTTGCCCTCTGTGCGGGGGAGAGGTCAGCATCGCAGGGGGAGTAGTGGTGCCATACGATGCCGACGACTTGGCGCGCAGGCGGGCTGCCATAGACGTGCAGCAGCAGGAGCGGCTATCGCTTATCCAGCGCATCGACGAGAAACAGTCGGTAGCGGTAGAGGCGCAGCGCCACCTTCACGCGCTGGAGACACTCGCGCGGCAAGCCGATAGCGTCCCTGCACGCGGAGGGAATCTCGCCGACGCGCAGGCAGACTTGGAGCGCGCGCAGTCTGCCGTGCAGATGATAGGGGCGCGGGCATACGCTGAGGATTCGCATCAGACCATCATCCGCTACAGCGAGGCCGCACGCGCGCTAGGGGCGCAGGGCGTGCGCGCAGGGATGCTCACGACGGGGATCAACCGGCTGAACAAGGGACTCGCCGCCATATCAGAGGAAACCGGATGGCAGGAGATGCTGGTCGACGACGCGGGGCGCATCACGTGGGAGGGACGCCCAGTACAACTGTGCAGCGAGTCGGAGAAATGGCGGGCGCAGGCGGCGACGCAACTCACGCTCGCGGCGCTGACGGGCTCGCGCGTAGTCGTGCTAGATCGCGGCGACGTGCTGGACGTAGCAGGGCGCGCGGCGCTAGTGCGGGCGTGTGAGCGCGTTACGAAGGCGGGTATAGGCGTCCTGCTATGCAGCACGGGTAGCGAGCGCGGCGACGGGCGGAGAGTAGACCCGTGGCCGTGGCCGATAGTGAGAATCGCAAACGGGAGGACAGCATGACGTGGACAGAGGTAGACGGGCAATGGCAGTGCATGGTGGGGGGATTCGCCCTGCAGGAACTGTGGCTGCGGCAGATAGGAGCGTACATCGTGCAGGTGAAAAAGGCGAGTGGCCCCTATTGGGTGTGGCGCGCCTTCCGCGATGGACGATTCGCCGATAGCGGGCGCGCTTACACGCTCGCAGAGGCGCAGGAAGCAGCGACTCGCTACGCGGAGACGTTCGCATGAATGAGTACGCCGAGTGGATAGCCGCGCTAGAGCATCGCCGGCGCGGCAAGACCTTCCTCTGCCCGTCTCACGAGGATGCATCCCCGTCGCTATCCATCACCGAGGGCGCAGACGGGCGAGTGCTCGTGCACTGCTTTGCGGGCTGCACGTTCGAGGCGATCCGCGACGCGCTAGGCATCCCTGCGCGCGCGCCTGACGGCGTTGCAGCGCAGCAGGTGAGGAATCCCCCGCCTGCGCCGCCTAAACGCGCTGTAGCCCTGCCAGAGGGCGCGCAAACGTGGTTCTACACCGACGCCGGCGGGCGGCGCGTGCTTGCGGTAACGCGCCACGAGTCGGCAACGGGCAAGCGGTTCGCGCAGTGGACGCCTGCGCCGGACGGCGGCTGGTACGCGCAGGGGCTATCGGGCAAGCGCCCACTCTACCGACTCCCCGCCCTGCTAGCGTCGACGGGCAGAGTCGCTATCGTGGAGGGCGAGAAGTGCGCGGACGCAGTGAGCGCAGCGTGGCCATCGCAGACCATCACGACGTGGGCAGGCGGCGCGGCGGCGTGGGCAAAGACGGATTGGCAGCCGCTACGAGGGCGCGAGGTATCGCTGATTGCGGACGCAGACGAGGCGGGGCATAAGGCGATGCGCGGGATCGCGGTGATACTCGCCGAACTCGGCTGCGCCGTGCGGCTCGCGCTGCCCCCGTTGGAGTGGCACAGCGACATCGCGGACTGGCTCGCCGACGTAGGCCCCGCTGACACCGCCGCGCTAGTGCGCGAGATGCTCACCGACTTTGAGCCGCCCGCTACTGAGCCGCCGCCCGCCGCCGCCCCTGATACGGACGCCATCAGAGACAATCCGCACTACAGCATCATCGGCTTGGACGGGAGCAGCATTGCCATCCGGCTCAAAGCGGCAGGGCAAATCATCCGGCGGACGCGCGAGCAGATGGTGCAGCCGTCCACTCTGATAGCGATGGCGCCGGAGTCGTGGTGGTGTTCGCTCACCGGTGCGCCCGAACTCGCCACGCGGACAAGCCGGAGTATCGGCGACTCGCTGATACGGGCGGCGGACTCAATGGGGCAGATCGACCTCAATAGCATCTGGGGGCGCGGCGCAGTGCGGATGGCGGACGGCGTAGTGGCCTACCACCTCGGCGACCGCGTGCTGATAAGCGGAGAGGAGCGCGGCCTAGATATGCCCGGCGTGCATTGGCTAGCAGAGCCGCCTATCGTGCTCAGCGGGAGCGCGTCGGACGCGCAGATGCGCGCGCTCGGAGAGGCGCTGCTGCAGTACCGGTGGGCGGACGCGCAGTCTGCGCGGCGCATCATCGGGTGGATCGCAGCGTCCATCATGGGCGGGGCGCTGCAATGGCGTCCGCACATCCTGTTCGTCGCGCCGCACAAGTCGGGCAAGTCGTGGATATTGGAGCAGGTAATGAGCCGCATCATGGGCTCGCTGGCGCTGGTAACCGCCGACGCTACGCCCGCCGGTATCGCACGGCTGATGGCGCATACGTCGCTCCCGCTAATCATCGACGAGGCCGAGCCGACGGGCGGGTGGATACAGCACCTGCTCGCGCTGCTACGGGTATCGGCGGGCGGCTTTGGCACGCGCGTCCGGGCGGAGCAGGGCGGCGACGGGATACGGCGTCAGGAGCAGCGGTTCGCGGCGCTCCTATCGGCGACGGCAGCCCCGCGTCTATCGCGGGCGGACGAATCGCGCATGAGTCCGGTATCGCTTGGCGGCGTGGTGGACGACTGGCCTGCTGTGCGCGCCGCCATCGTGGAGTCGCTAGCAGCGTCGGACGCGATCCGTTCACGGCTTGTCCGCGTAACCGCAGAGACCGTAGCCGAGGCCGATAGGCTTGGGGCGGAGTATCAGGACTTGGGGATGGACAGCCGCGAGGCGCTAGCGTCGGCGAGTCTTACCGCCGGATGGCGGGCATGGTGCGTGGACGACTTGGACGTGTATGCCACGGATAAGCGCGACGACGAATCCGAGTCGACGGGCGGAGACCTACTCAATGACGTGCTGGCCTACCGCCACCGCCGCGACGGAGAGGATATGGATCTGCTGACGCTGCTATCACGCGACGAGGGGAAGGCGGCGACGCTGTACGGGCTCCGGCGCAGCGGGGCGTCGCTGCTGATAGCGCCGACGCATAGCGGGCTGATAGGCGCGCTATCGCGGGGCGCGCACGGGAGCACGGACTTGCGCTCGGTGCTGCTACAGATAGAGGGCGCGGAGTTAACGAACCCGTTGGCGTTCGGGAGTAGGCGATTGCGGGCGATTGAGATACCGGGGGCGGCGCTTGCGGCGCTCGGCGTGGACATCTGGGGAGGCGAGTGATGCATCTGCACATTTGGGTGAGGGACATGGTTGACCAGTATCACCGCGAGCCGCGCCGGTACGCGTCTCGGTCGTCGGCGCATAGCGCGCTGCTACGGCGCGGGCTGCGTGGGCGGGCGCGGGTGATGGTGTGCGACGGCACGTGCGAGGAAGTGCCGACGTGCGCCTCGTGCGGGCAGGTCGTCCACGCGCCGGCAGATTTGTAACGGGATTACAAAAACTGCTAGCAGAATTGCTCGCTAAACGCTTGCATACCGTATCCGGATGCTATATGATACTTGCATAGCAGATAGGAGGAACGCTATGAGGGAGATCGAGGTATTCGCGGACATGGGGACGATGGTCAGGTCAGAGGGCGGACGGCGACTCACCCCCGCCGAGCGCGAGCGCATCTGGGACTGCCCGCACTGCCTGCAGTCGTTCATCGACCGGCGGGGGACGGAGCAGCACCACTGCCCCGACTGCGAGCAGCGCGTCTGCACCACCTGCAGCGAGGACAGCGAGTGCGGGGAGGAGTGGTAGCCATGAGAGTCGTAGCAGAGGCCATCATCTACTGCGAGCACTGCGACCAGCCGATGCAGCGCGTGGAGTACTGCGCGCATTGCGACGACTACGCTCACCGCAGGTGCTGGGAGCGATGCCCGCTAGCAGAGGACGACGAATAAGGAGGAACGATGAAGGCAACATTCACCATCCGCGCGTTAGAGGTAGACGGCGACGCCTATTGGGTAGAGAAAGACGGGGAAGCCATCGGCATTGCCGTCATGCTCCCCGAGACGGGCGAGTGGGTAGGCGCAGCGTTGGGTAGCGTATGGCAAGCCGCCGACGAGGGCGCGCTTGTGCGTACCTTCGAGGGATGGGCATGAGCATCGTTACGGCCCGCCGCCTATCAGCGCCAAGCCGCCTGCGCGCGCTAGTCGTGATGGAGCAGTTCATGCGGCGGCACCCTGCCGTCCGCGCGCAGGTGTGGCTATGACTCTCCGCCCGTATCAGCAGGACGCCGTGCACGACCTGCGCGCCGCCGTTGCGCGGCATGGCAGCGTCGTCTACGTGCTCCCCACGGGCGCAGGCAAGACGGTCGTCGCCGCTGAGATCGCACGGCTCGCCCACGCAAAGGGCAAGCGCACGCTGCTCCTCGTACATCGCCGCGAACTCGTGAAGCAGGCCGTCGATACGTTATCGGCTATCGGAGTATCGGTAGGCGTAGAGGCGGCGGGGTGGCCATCGCAGCCGTGGGCGGCGCTACAGGTAGGGATGGTGCAGTCCATCCACCGGCGCGAGCATACCGTGCGCCCCGACCTTGTCATCATCGACGAGGCGCATCACGCGCGGGCGGCCACGTGGGAGGCGGTGCTCAATCGCTGGCCGGGGATTCCCCGTATAGGGCTGACGGCGACGCCGCAGCGACTCGACGGCAAGGGGCTCGCCGCGCACTTCACGGCGATGGTGATGGGGCCGACGATTGACGAACTCGTGGCGGGCGGCTATCTCGCGCCGACGCGCACGCTGCGCATCCCCTCCGGCCTTGCGCTGGCGGACGTGCGCCGCGATAAGCACGGCGAGTACCGCGCCGACGATCTCCGCGAGCGCGTTACCGGCAAGGTGGTCGGGAACGCCGTAGACGCCTACATGGACTACGCGCAGGGCAAGCGCGCCATCTTCTTCGGCATTCACACCGAGCACTCGCGGCTCGTCTGTGAGGGACTACAGCAGCGGGGCATACGCGCGATGCACGTGGACGGGCGCGATAGCCCCGTGCGGCGCGATGGCGTTATGGCAGCGTTCCGACGCGGCGACGTCCAAGTCGTGGGCAACTGCGATCTCATTAGCGAGGGCTTTGACGCGCCCGCGTGCGAGGTGGTGATGATGGGCGCGCCGACGCGCAGCGTTACGCGCTACCTCCAGATGGCGGGGCGCGCGATGCGTCCGGGCAAGACGGCGATGGTGCTCGACCTCGCGGGCATCAGTTACGAACTGGGGCTGCCCGACGAACCGCGCGAGTGGAGCCTATCGGACGGGGAAGTGCGCGAGCGCAAGGCGCGGACGCCGACGGAGTGCACGTCGTGCCACGTCGTGTTCTACGGACGGCGCTGCCCCGGATGCGATGCGCCGGTTGCCGCGCCGCTGACGCCGCCGGAGGAAGTGCGCTCGGAACTCGTGGAGGCCAAGCGCGGGGAGCCGAAGGTGCGCCGCCCCGAACTGATGCGGCTGCTCTCTAGCGCGCGCCGCGCGGACGATCCGTTGGCGGCGCTGCGCGCGATAGCGGACGGGCAGGGCTACAAGGCGGGGTGGGTGATGCACATAGCGCGCGCATGGGGGCTGGACGCGGCGCGCGACCTGTACGGCTACTCCGGCGGGACGCGGTGAAAACTCATTGGAAACTGCTCGCCAAACCCTATTGCACTCCGTATCCGGATGCTATATGATACTTGCATAGGAACAGGGGGGACAGACCATGACAGCGATACAGCAGACAGCAGAATGGCCGACCTACAAGGGCTTTGACGGGGAGCAGCACCCGATGCCCGTACAGACCTGCCGCTACTGCGGCGAGCACTACCCCGGCTTCTACGACACCCGCTACGGGCACACGACGTGCACGGACGAGACGCAGCGCTATTGGGCAGCCGACATGAAGGGCTTCGTAAAGCGCATCGAGAGAGAGGGCAAGCGAGAGGAAGCCGAGGCGCGCAAGGCCGAGGAGAACTTCTCCTTCGCCGACCACATGTAGCGACGACGCTCCCCCGACGGCGCGCAGGCGTTGTCAGGGTGCTCCGAGTGGGCTGCAGGGCGTGCTGGGCATCACGTAAAACTGCCCGATTAGGAGGAACGCAATGATACTCACCTACACGCCAGAGTGCGCGGACTGCGGAGTCCCCTCGGATGACGTGCGCCGCTATACCGACGGGCACTCGCTATGCCGCGACTGCTGCCCCGCTGAGGAGTGGCTGTACGAGGTGGTGTACGCAGACCCGCCGTGGGCAGAGCGCGGCGCGGGGAAGATCAAGCGCGGGGCAGACCGCCACTACCCGCTGATGCACACGGACGATATAGCGCTGCTCGGCCATCATCTCCCCAACGGCGAGCCGGGGGTATCCGAACTCGCTGCGCCTGATTCGTTCCTCTTCCTATGGGCAACGAATAATCACCTGCCCGATGCGCTGTTCGTGATGGAGTCGTGGGGCTACGTCTACAAGACCAACTGGGCGTGGGTGAAAGACAAGCAGGGGCTAGGTTTCTATAACCGAGGGCAGCATGAACTGCTCCTGCTCGGCGTGCGCGGCAAGCCCGCTCGCTCACAGCGCGGAGAAGGGCTAGAAGGGATGGAGATTTCGCCGTCAGCCGTACACGCGCCACGGACGAAGCACAGCGAGAAGCCCGACGCCTTCCGACGGATAGCCGAATCGTTCGGACGCCCGCGATTGGAGATGTTCGCGCGCACGCTCGGCTCACGCCCTATCGGTTGGGACGTGTGGGGCAACGAAGCATAAGGAGGAACGACCATGCAACTGACAATCACGCAACAGCACATAGACGACGGCATCCGCAACACGATTGAGGCTTGCCCTATATCGCACGCGCTGCGCTCACGCTACCCCAACGCCTACGGGATCAACGTCGGGACGGTGGACGCAGAGGTGTACCTCGCTCTGGGAAAGAAGCACTACACCCTCGGCGACGACGCGCAGCGATTCATCGACGCCTTCGACGCAGAGCGCCCCGTGCAACCGTGCACGCTGACGCTGCACAACACGACGGACGGCGGCTAGCCATGCGGAAGGCGATTAGGAAACGTGACGTGCGGGTGTACAGCCGACACGCCAAGCACGAGCGCGGACACGAGACGGGGGCAATGTGCCCTCACCGCACAGCGCACGGAGGCAAGCGCAGCCACCACCTCGTAGTCGACCCTGTTCCCTGTGAGCAGTGCGGCGTGCTGATATGCAAAACTCACCGGTATCACTCGCGCACGGGGGATTGGGTGTGCATGCGATGCGCCGTCTGCTACGCCTGCCCGCGCAGAGGGCGGCGCGATGTAGGGCGCTGCGCCGAGTGCAGCATCACGGTATGCCGAGTCCATCGCTACGTCGACAATCACCCGCTACGCGGAGCCGCTACCGCCGCCTATTGCGCCGTGCATGCGCCGCCTCGTGCGGACAGAGTCGACTACGGGCCCGTGCTGCTCCTGCTAGCGTGTCGGGCGGAGGATTGCCCGTCGTGCGGCGCTGCGGCGACGGATTGCCGATCGCGGAGCGTGCACGACGCGCGCCACTGCTGCGATGATTGCGGGCACGAGGTGGCGTTCTACGAGTGGGATAGGAAAATCTGGGTAAAGCCAACCGACGGGAAGCCGTTGTATCGCAGCGAGTTCCCGCCGCACCGGAGAAGGGTGTTGCGATGAGAGTATCAGACATCAGCCGATGGACGCAGTGTGAGGCGTGGGCGCTGACCAGCGGCGAGCCGCCGCAATCGCACCAGCACGCCGCTACGCTCGTAGGATCGCTAGCGCACGCCGAACTCGCGGGGGTGGATATCACGCCGCCCGCCGCTATCCGGTTTGATGCCATAACGCGCACGATGGAGCACGCGCAGATACAAGCCCGCGCGATTGCCGTTGAGGCGCGCCGCATCATCCACGAGCACGGCCTGACTATCATCGCGCAGGAAGAGGCCGTAGAGGGCGACGGGTACACCGGCCATCTCGACCTGCGCTGCTGGCAAGAAGTGCTCGGAGAGGTCATCGTCGACCTCAAGACGGGCGCGGTGCCCGGCGCGGCGTGGCTACAGGTGGGCGGCTACTGCGCTGCGTCGCCCGTAGCAGTCCGCTATGGCGGCGTGCTGCACGTTCCCCGCGTGGCTATCAATCGGGACGTGCGCGGCACGCTAGAGACGCGACTCGCGCACGATCTCGTCGTGGAGTGGGCGCGCTACCGCGCGCGCATTGACGACGTTATGGGCGGCGCGCCGCCATTGAGTGCGCCGGGGATGCATTGCCGCTACTGCCCCCTCACGCACTGCGTGGTGAGGGCGTCATGACGGTGAATGAGCGACTCGTCTACTGGTGCCCAATCGCAGAGGCGCATTGGCCTTTGAGTTACGGGCCGGATTGCCCGGCGAACGACTGCTTCTACGATAGCAGGCGCACGCATAAGGGACGCAAGCGGCTGATGTGGGTGTGCGATGATTGCGGGCAGGGATACTTTGACCGAACGCGGCTCTGCATAGAGTGCGGCAAGCGATGGTGGGGAGAATAGGGAGATGAACATGACTGAGTTACAGGAAGCAGTGATACGGCTGAGGGAGAAGGGGTGGACAATCGCCGCGCTCTCTCGTCAGTTGCAAGTCTCGCCGGTAACGATTTACCGGTGGACGCGAGGATTCAATCCGCCGCGCGAGTGGCATACCCGCGCGATCTTGCGCGAACTGGCCGCGTTAGACGAGCGCCCCGTGCCGCGCAGGTGGCACCGACAACACGGACACGGGCAAGGGAAGGCATAACACTACAGGAGGAACAACGATGAGCCACAAGTGCGGCCCCAACTGCTACAGGAAACGCGGGAAGAGAAGCGACTGCCCCTACTGCGCGCGCTCGGACAAGTCGCGTTCGGGCGGGCGGATTCGCCTGATAGTGAAGCGCGACACCTACAAGACGGGTACGGCGGATGTCGTCCAGTAGGTGCGTATGCGCAGACCCGTTTGCGTGTCCGTATCCGCTGTGCCTCGACGAGGTGCAGTCGCCATACCGCGCGCAGGCGTCCGTTGCTGTTCGGCAGGTGGAGAGGGCTTGCGCTTGGTGCGGAGCATCGTTCGCATCTTATCGCGCTGAGACGCGGTACTGCTCTAATCTGTGCAGAGGGAGAGCCAAGAGATGAGCATCCGCTGCTACATTGTCCCCGACGAGCCGGGCGAGATTCCCGAATCGCGGGAAATGCGTCTCTGCGGCGCGTGCAACCGCCCTGCGCCTACTTACATATGGGTAGACCGCTATGGGCGCGGCGCGCGCCTCTACGCGCCCCACGAGGGCGTTAGCGCGTGCGCGGAACTCCGTGCGCTGCGCGCCGACTTGCACTCAGTGATGACCGTCTACAAGCCACGCAAGCGACAACCAGAGGGCGAGCAAGGGACACTGCTACTATGACAGACGCGAGCATCGTATCGCCGCACGAAAGGGAAAGGTGAAGTGATGGTACCGATAGGCGGAATGGGGATAGGCGCGGATGCGATAGCAGAGAAGGTGGCAGACGCGCTATGGCGCGACGCCACCGACATGCGCAGGTGGGTGGGAGCAGCACAGACGTCGGCGGATTGGGAGTTGCGATATTCTGTGGCCGCCATCGTTTTCTGCATTGATGTAAGAGAGTTGGACGTGGCAGCGGAGCATTGCAAAGAAGCGCTCAGGCTATTGACGCAGGCGGCGGGAAGTGCTATGGTTTAGGCATGAAGCGTTGCCCTCAATGCGGACAAACCAAGCAGGTTGAGGCATTCACCCGCCTACGGTCAGCCCCTGATGGGCGGCATGGGTGGTGTAAAGATTGCAGGAATGCCAAGCGGCGCACGCCGGCGGCTCGTGAACAGCGCAACGCCCATCGGCGCACGCCAGAGATGAGGGAACGACGCAATGCACAACGGCGGCAACTGCGCGCCGAGTTGCATCCGTCTATGGTGCATGACAATGAACGGCGTAGGACACGCAGGGCAACCGATCCTGATTACAGGGAGAGGGAGAACGCAAGGCGGCGGACACCAGAACGCCGCGCGGTGTCAAACGAGCAGAAACGCAGCCATGCGTACCGTGAACGGCGCAATGACGCTCGCCGCCAACGATACGCGCAAGATGCTGCTTATCGAGAGGCAGAGAAGGCCAAAGCCCGCTTGCCGCGATTGGCTATCATGACGGCGTTGGCCGCACGAGACGGCTGGGTATGCGGGCGCATAGGCGGGCTCAAAGGGTGCGGAGCACTCATAGACAAGGAATCGGCAGAGATTGACCACATCATCCCCGCGAGTAAGGGCGGGAGTGATGACCTAGTGAATCTGCAACTCCTGTGCGCGCGATGTAACCGGCACTGGAGCGACAGGGAGGAGGTGAACTAAATGACTACACCCGCCGCGCACGCTAGCATCGTGTCGCCCCCGTGGTGGCCGGAGACCGCCAAAGACGGCTCGCCGTACTCGCCACACCGCAAGCAGGCGCTTGCGTTATGGGCTTATCAAGACACGCCCGATCTTTGCTACGGAGGCGCGGCGGGCTGACTGAGGCGGCGGGAAGTCCGACTACCTGCTGCTCGCTGCGTCGCAGTACTGCGCGCACGGCCATTACAACGCCCTTATCATCCGCGATACCTTCCACAACCTCGAGCAGTCCGGCGGCATTATGGACAGGGCTATCACCTACTTTGCGGGGCGCAGCATAGGCGGCGATAAGATCGTCTGGCGGCCTAGCGAGAAACGATTGATATGGCCGTCCGGCGCGCGCTTGCAGTTCGGGCATATGAGCACCGCTACCTCTCACCTCAACTATCAGGGCAGCGAGTACCACTTTATCGGCATTGACGAGGCTACTGCTATCCCAGAGGGGCAGATAATGTACCTTCACTCGCGCCTGCGCAAAGGGCGCAACGACCCGATCCCGCTGCGGTTCCGTTTGGCGACGAATCCGGGCGGCAAGTCGCACGACTTTATCCGCGATAAGTACGTAATCGGCGCGGACGGGAAGCGCACCATCTACTTGCCCGCGCTGCTATGGGAGAACCCCGGCCTAGACCGCGACGAATACCTAGCGCAACTCGCTCACCTTGACCCCATAACGCGCAAGCAGTTGGAGGAAGGTGATTGGGATGTAATGCACTCCGGCGGCTTCTTCGAGGTGGAGAAAATCCGCGCACTCGCCGAGCCGCCGTGGAGTCCAGAACCGGCAACGCGTAGGGTGCGCGCTTGGGACTTGGCCGCCACGCCCGACTATCCTGGCACCGATCCCGACTGGACTGTGGGCATCAAACTTGCGATGCACGGCGGCGAATTCCACGTCGAGGACGTGCAGCGCGTCCGTGCGGGGCCGGCAGAGGTGGAGCGCCTGATAGCGCGCATTGCCGAGAGCGACGATTGCCCTACCCTGATTGAGCAGGAAGGCGGGAGCAGCGGCAAGATAGCGCGTTCGCACTATGTACGCGGCTCGCTGATGGGGCGCGACGTGCGATTCGTGCGCGCGTCGGGGAATAAGTACGAGCGCGCCAAGCCGCTTGCCGCTGCTATCTCCAACGAATTGTTATCGTGGAACGACCGCGATCTCAATCGGAGGGACTGTATCAGCGAACTACGGGCGTTCCACATTGACCCCAAAGAGTACGCACACGACGACGTGGTGGACGCGCTGTCAATGGCCTATAACGAACTGTCTAGGCCGCCGCGCCCACGTGCGTTGGTGGCGTAGTAGAATGGCCGCGAGGTGAACTGCTATGGCTAATCGTTTCTCCCGCGCGGCAAAGGCATTGTTTGGCCCGTCGCAGGCCATCTATCCCCGCGCAGGCTTATGGCCGGTGGACTGGTCAGACGCTTGGGGCATACGTACCCCGTCCGACGCCGACTTTGTGGACGCCGTGCTCAATGCGCATCGCAACTCTACGGTAATGGGCGGCATTGAGTTCCTAATCGCGAATGACAACAGCGTGCCGTTCGTCGTCAAGCGCAAGTCGGACGGGGAAGTGCTTGACAGACACCCCGTGCTTGACCTGCTAGAGACGCCTATGCCGGGACAGACGGGGACGACGCTGCGCGCGGCGATAGACCAGTCCATCATCCTTGACGGCAACGCCTACGTGCGGCGGCTGCGCACGCGCGGCGGGATGGACGCGGAGTTGCAGTACCTCTCGCATCGCGCCGTACGCATAGAGACGAACGGGCGCGGGCAAATCAGCCACTACATCTACCGCGTGGACGGCGTAGACCTGCCTATCCCGCCGGAGGAAATGATTCACATCCGCCGCTACGCCGACTGGGAAGAGATCCACTACGGGCGCTCGCCGCTGAAGGCGTTGGGGCCGGAGATATACCTGGACACCGAGGCGACGCGGATGGTGGCAAGCATCCTCAAACAGCGCGGGATGCCCGGCGGATTCACTTCCCCCAAGCCGCTGATGGACACCACCAGCGGCGACCCGTTCCTGCTGTCGTACGATGACCTGCAGGCCAACCGCGAGTATATGCGCACGCAGTTCGGCGGCGAGAAACGCGGCAACTGGCTATCGTTCGCCTACCCGATGGACGTAGAAATCATTCAGTATGACCCCGCCGTGTACGATCTCAGCGCGGTGCACAACCTAGCAGAGGAACGCATCACGGCGGCTATCCTGTTCCCCGCCGCCGTCATTGGCTTTGACGCTGGACTACAGAACAGCCGCGTCGGGCAGACGCAGCGCGAGTTTGAGCGGCAGGCGTGGCAGGCGGGCATCATCCCCATACAGCGGCTCGTGGCCGACTGCCTAACGCGGATGCTCCTGCCCGACGAAGACGACCTATGCATCGACTATGACCGCACAGGGGTAACCGTGCTACAAGAGGACGAAGACGCCAAGGCGCAGCGGTGGGCGGTGATGGTACAGGGCGGATTCGCGCTCGTGAGTGAGGCGCGTGAGGCGCACGGCCTAGAGTCCGCCGCCACCGATGCCGTCTACCTGCGCGCGGTTAGCGTAACCGAGGTGCCGCACGGACAGAGCGGGATGGACGTCGCGCGCGAGGCCGCCGAGCAGATGCAAGAGTTAGAGCCGGACGACGAGTTCGGCGACGACGATGAGGGCGGATTCGGCGGCGATGGCGGGGACGACGATGGCGGCGGCGATGGCGATTGAGATCTGCCGGTGGTGCAAGCGCCGCTACAGCACCATCCTGTGGCCGCCCCACATCTGCCCAGATTCGTGGAAAACTCGTTTGAAAAACGCTTGCATCCCGTGTCTATATGCTATATGATGCTTGCATAGGGGGGCAGGGAAACGCCCCCCACAGGAGGAACAGACCATGAACGCAGCACAGATAGACAGGGCAGCGACTCAGGCACTCAGGAATGCAGGCATCTACGACGTAGAGGCGGCCATCGGGCCAGACAGGATGATTCTCGAATCCCCCTCGTGGGCAAGCCTAGCGGCGGTTGCGGTGGTAATGGGCGGGCAGGGCTTCACCTTCATCGAGGGCGCGAGCACCCCCGACCCCGACGGCCTCTACTGGGTGGCGATGGCATAAGGCTTACCGGCGCTCCCACGCATGGGAACTGCAGAACGCCTGGGCAAGCGTCTAAACTGCCCGCTACAGGAGGAACACGATGACACGATTCACCTCTATATGGACAGACCACACCACCGCATCGGCTATCGCGCACCTCTGCGCGCACACCTACGACTACCCGCATCAGCACTCCGACTCAGGGTGGGAGTGCCACCATCACGACGATCCCGATATGCCCCGTTGCGCCCGCGCCCGCGAGATGGGCGACTGCGGCGGATGCTCCGAGTGCTCCCCCCCGTGGGACGATGAGAACGATTGCCCCATCAACATCGCGCCGCTGTTCGACCTAGCAGGACAAATAGACATCGAGGAGGAACCCCGCTATGCAAGCAACTGAACTACACCTACCCGGACACGAGGCCAAGCACCTCGGCAAACTGCTCACCGCTATGGCCCGCTACGTCGCGGGCGGGACGCGCGTGGTAACGCAAGGCGTGGCGTTGCAAGCCGCCGACGAGCGAACGCTACGGCTCACCGCCGCCGACGGATTCGTGCTCATGCAAGCGGACTTTATGTTCGGCAGCGAGTCGCACACGGAGCCACTCACCGCCGTCCTCGCGGGCGTAGACGAACGCGAGCACTGCGTTATCCCCACCAAGCACGCCATCAAGGGCGCTATCGACCTCGGCAAGCACCTCCAAGCCGTCAGGCTGCACGATACCTACACCCTCGGCCTCCAACGGCTCGCTAGCGGCGCGCTATGGATGAACGGCGCAACGTCTATGCCGCACGCCGCGCCCAACTACGCCCAACTGCTAGCCGACGCCCGCGCCAACGGGGGGACGGAGCAGTTCGCAGTTGCCGCCCCGCTCATGGAGCGTGCGATGCGCGCAATGGGCGCAGTCGGCGACGGGGCAGACGCAAAGGTGCGGTTCATCAGCACGCACAAGTCGTCCGCCGCCTATCTCACGGCGTCCTACGACTCCGGCTACCGCATCGACGCCGAGTGCGCTATCATGCCCATGTTCGTGCAGTGGTAAGGGAGGTCATGAGGCAACGAATCAAAGAACTGCGATGGGTGGACGCCGCGATGCTTGCGCCGGACGAACGCAACTGGCGCAAGCATCCTAAGGCGCAACGATCTGCCCTACAAGCGATGCTGGACTCAGTAGGCATAGCCGACGCCGTTATCGCGCGGGAGACTGCGCAGGGGCTCGTGCTCGTGGACGGCCACCTGCGCCAAGATATGCTCAAAGGCGAGCAGGTGCCCGTCCTGATAGTCGACCTCGACGAATACGAGGCAGGGCAGGTGCTTGCCACGCTTGACCCGCTAGCGGCAATGGCCGAGGCCAACGTGGACGCGCTGCAAGCCCTGATAACGGCAACGAACGCGCCCGTCGATTGGGACGCGGTGATGCCCGAACAGCCGGACGTAGGGCAACTAGACGATGCGCCGGAGCCGCCCGCCGAGCCGATAACGCAGCGCGGCGACGTGTGGACGCTAGGGCGCCATCGGCTGGGCTGCGGCGACTCCACAACGGACTTTGGGCTGCTCGGCGACGCATCGGGCGGGCTCGTGCTAACAGACCCCCCTTACGGGCTGGACATCGTGAAGAACGGGCGCCAAGCGCAAGCGGGCAATCTGGGGGGCTACTCAGGCCGCACCGGCTTTATCGGCGGCAGTAAGCCGTTCGGGAGTGCGCCGCCTACTGGCACGGTGGGCGGGGCAGTGGTCAAGCCCCGCGCGTACATCCCCATCCAAGAAGACGACAAGCCGTTTGCCCCGGATTGGCTTCTATCTCTTGGCGCGGCGCAGGTCATCTTCGGCGCGCAGTACTTCTGCGCGAGTCTCCCCGATGGCAACCACGCTTGGCTTTGTTGGGATAAGGGCATTGGCGAGGAGTCAACGTTCTCCGGCTTTGAGGTGGCATGGACGTCTTTCAAAGGCCGCGCCCGAATGTACAGACACCGATGGTCAGGGATGGTCAGAGAGGGATCGCGCGCGCTCGAACTCAAAGACCGCTTTCACCCTACCCAAAAGCCTGTCGGCCTGATGCGCCAAATACTAGACGACATCGGCAGCCCGTACGACCTTGTGCTTGACCCGTACGCAGGCTCAAGCAGCGTCCTGATGGCGGCGGAGGTGTGCCAACGCCCCCGCACCTGTTATGCGATGGAGTTAGAGCCGCGCTACGTCGACGCCGCCGTCAAACGTTGGGAAGCCTACACCGGCCAGCAGGCAGTCCGCTCATGACGCAACCTGACACTCCGCGCGCGCGCGAATGGGAGCCAGCCTTCCTCACTGCGTTCCGCGCGTCCGCCAACGTCGCCGCTGCTTGCCGCGCCGCCGGCATAAGCCGCACTACCGCCTACGAACACCGCAACGCATCCCCTACCTTCGCCGCCGCGTGGGAGCAGGCGCACGCCGACTACGTGGACGCACTAGAACTGCGCGCATCCCGCATTGCGCTAGAGGACGGCTCGGAGCAGATGATTCGGTGGATGCTCCCGCGCCTACGCCCCGACAAGTGGGCAGACCCGGAGAAGCGCATCGAGTTGACGGGCGCAGGCGGCGGCCCGATGCAGATTGAGAGCACCGTCCACACGCCCGATCCCGCAACGTGGGCAGAGATACTCGCCATCCGCGAACGATTAGAGGAGGAATGATGGAAGCGTCAATAGACAACGGAATACTCACGCTCACTACCGCGCAGGGCAGCCGCGTGATGCTCATGGACGACGGACACACCGACATAGGCGAGGCGATTGCGGTTACGCCCAAAGCCGTCCACCTCAAACGCTTATGGGATGAGAACGGAGAGCGCGTCGTGATTGAGTTCGACGACAGCGTGTCGCTTACGGTTACGGGCGACGCCTTACGGCTCGCCCTCTCAGACGAGCGCCTATGCCAGCCCGGCCCGCCGTACCCGCCTACGCCGGTTTGCGTGCTCCCCGCATCGTGACCACCTTCACCCCACTCCCTACGCGCCGCCCACGCCCTGCGGCCTACCAGCGACGCATCATCAGCCTGTTCGTGCGCGACCAACAGCGCCTCATGGCGTCTATGCAACCCCGCCTCGCCCGTGCGTTCGACGAACTAGGGCAACGCGCCGCGCAGGCCTATCAGTCGCTATTCCCCCGCCCAGTGCGGCAGATTGACCCCGACGATGCTCCCGTCGTCGACCAGATACTCGCCACGATGAACATCAGCGACTACACCTCCACGCATACCCGCCCTATCTACGAGGAGCACTACCTCCGCACCCTAGACGCAACGTCCAACAGCATCCGGCTTGGCATAGGCATGGGCGTCAATCTGCCCGACTACGTAGGCCGCAAGGTCGTAGCGGAGGGCGGGCGCAGGTTAGGGCTGCTGGACGTGCAAGGGCAGTCGCGTACGGCGCTCTTTCACGCGCTATCAGAGGGGCGCTCGCAGGGCATGGCGCGCGAGCAGTTGGCACGGCATATCAGAGGGCGCATCAATCGCGGCCCGTGGCGCAGCGTACAGACGCGCGCGATGGTGATCGCACGCACGGAGACAGCGCACGCGCAGCGCATAAGCGCGCTAGAGACCTACAGCAGCATGGACGTCGTGTCAGGGATGCTCGCCTTCGATGCACTCGGCGCTACGACAGACGCCGACTGTGAGCAGCGCAACGGGCTCGTGTACAGCAGGCAAGACGCCGACATTGAGACGTCGCTAGAGCACCCCAACGGCACGCTGAACTGGGCTCCGCATATTGACCGGCAAGCGTTGGCGCAGCGTCGGCGGGCAGCGCGGCCTACTGCCCCTCGGACACGCGCCCCGCGTATCCCCCGCGCACAAGCGCAGCAGCCTACTCATGGCTACGATGCAATGCATCGCAACAGGATTGACTTGGACGACTACGCTTCGTCCCGTAGGTTGCACGCAGCAGACCCCGATTACATTGATGTTGCGCAACTTGGCGACGAGGCAAGCGGATACTTTGGGGGTTACTATAATGAACTTAATAGGGCAATGAGAAGCGGCCAACGGTTGAGCCCACAGATGCAAGGGATGGCGGACGACTTGCAGCGAGCGTATAGCCCCGCAAGCGTGGATAAAGTTACATATCGGGGGGTTAGTAAGTTCGACGGGGATCTAGTCCCCGGCGCAGAGTTTATCGCGGCAGAGCCGATTTCTACGTCATACAGTGCACGAACTTCACTAGGATTTGCACGAGGGCAGAACCCCGTTATGTTCCAAATGCGCATTAAACGCGGCACTCGTTCCCTCGTAACGAACGCAGCAGAGCAGGAAGTGCTATTAGCACCCGGTTCTAAATGGAAAGTGATACGGACAAAGCGCGTGCCTTTTTACGGGAACGACCCGATAACAGGACGGAAAGTCCGGCAAGGCTATCAGCAGTTAGTCGAGGTAGAAGTAACATGACGAACCCGCGCCCCGACCCAGACTTTGCAGAGACTGAGCGTGAACGCGCGATAGCCGAGGCGTGGCGCGCCTACTCACGGTCAGGGGATCGCCGCCCGCTAGAGCGGCTTGGCATACTCACGCCTCGCGGCGATGAGCCCCCGCAGCAGCCGTAACACGATTCAATCGTGTGATTGACGCATTCTATCATCGCGCTGTGCCGATTGTGCGGCAAGTGTGCGGGCTCTGTGCCGGGCGAAAATCCCCTGTCCCACGCCTAATATAATAACATAAGTATAGTATATGTATGTATATGTATGGGTCTCGGCACAGACGCACAACGGATCTTCACGTGTGCGCCCCCGTGTGCGCGCGCACGCACACGGGGGCATACGCGCGCAGGTATGAGATATTTGCGATTGTGCTGTGCATCTGTGCGGGGCTTGCGCCGGTAGCCGGGCTGGCGTAGGATAGGCGGCGCAGAGAAGAGTTCCTCCTGCTCTGCACCGCGCCCCCGTCGTTGCGATGTCCGACGGGGGCGCACTTGGAGAGTCATGCGCTACTCGCTGATACTGGCCGATCCCCCGTGGCCGCTAGGCGGGGGTGGCAACCGCGACGGTTACGTGCGCGGGCCGCAACAGCACTACCCCACGATGACCTATGACGCTATCGACGCTATGGGCGCCGCTGTAGAGGGCGTGAGTGCGCCTGATGCGTTCCTGCTGATGTGGGCTACGTCTCAAAGCCTTCCTCGCGCCCTACGCACGATAGAGGCGTGGGGCTTCTCCTATGTCAGTAGCGCCGTGTGGGTGAAGCCTAGCGTGGGGCTTGGCTATTACTTTCGGATGCAGCACGAGTTCCTACTGCTCGGCAAGCGCGGGCAGCCTGCGCATACGCGGGCGGTAAACGACCATCGGCGCAGCGGTGGCGATAGGCCGTCTATCCCAGCGAGCGTGATTCACGCGTCTAGGCGCGGCCATTCCCGTAAGCCTGAGGAGTCTTACGCGATGGCGGAGACGTTGTCAGCGGGGCCGTACCTAGAGATATTCGCGCGCCACCGCCGGTTGGGGTGGGACGCGTGGGGCAACGAGGTAGGCTATTGCATTGCGCTGCGCGATGCGTTATGATTGTTTACGCCACGACCCGAACCCGTGGGCTTGCGATCAGCCCGAGCCCGACGCGGACGGCAAGGAACGCCTGGGCAAGCGTCTAAACTGCCCACTACAGGAGGGACGCAATGAGCGATTGGGCGCCATACATCACCGGCCACGCAGACTCGTGGGAACGCACGGACGGGCAGTATCACCTCTGGGTAAGCCAAGACAAGGGCTATCCGTGCTTCTGGGCTGTGCGCTACACCGATCCCCGCCCCGCTGACGAGGGCGGCGGACTGCGTACGGTAGCAGAGGGCGAGTGCGACTCCGTGGGCTACGCAAAGGGCGCAGCGGAGAAGGCGCTACGGCGCTACAAGCAGGCGCGTAAGTGGGGTGTGGCACGATGAACGACCGGATAGCCCCCGATACGAGCGAGTTAGCGGCAGAGTGGCGCTATTTCGTCGAAACAGGGGACGCATCACGCCTCGTTGCAATGGGGCAGATGGACGCTGACGTTGCGCGGGAATATGAACGACTCACACCTTGAGCGCGCGTTTGCGCTGATGCTGCGCCAGCATCCCGATATTCCTACGCCGCTGCGTGAGTATGCGTTTCACCCGTCCCGTAAGTGGCGGTTTGATTTCGCGTGGCCGGAGCAGCGGTTTGCCGTCGAGGTAGAGGGCAGCGGGCCGCAAGGTATGGGGCGGCATCAGCGTCGCGGCGGGTACGAGGCGGATGCGGAGAAGTACGAGGCGGCGATGGTCGAGGGGTGGACTGTCTACCGCATCCCGTCGCGTTGGATCGCAGAGGGCAACCGGCTGATATGGCGGCCAAAGGTGATTGAGGTGATACGCACGATGCTAGGGGCAGCATGAGGACGTGTGATAACTGCGAGCGCAAGCACTACGCAAAGGGCTTGTGTAGGCGGTGCTACCTGCGCGAGTACCACAAGCGGGAGGAGTACAAGGCCTATCAGCGCGCCTACCGCAAGACGGACGAGTGGAAGGCTTACGCCCGCGCCTATATGCGCGGATACATGCAAGCCAAGCGCGCACGGGAAGCGGGGGATTGACAATGCCTGCGCCCAAGTGATACCATAGGCCAATCATAGGGGATTGGGGGCGCGTATTGTCAATGCAAGCGACTAACCGCGAATGCGAGATATGTGGCAATCCGTTTCACGCATCGGCGTATAAGGTATCGCACGGTTGGGGCAAGTATTGCTCGCGTCGTTGCTATGGGATGGGGAGAAAGAAAAAGGGCGAAGCAGCGTGCTTGCATTGCGGCGCGACCTTTTACGCACGGCCATCTGATCTCGCGCGGGGCAAGGGGAAGTTCTGTTGCAGTTCCTGCCACTATGCGGCAAAGGGGGGGAGAGGCGGGCTAAATAGCAACGGCTACCGTCAGTTCAAAGTTGGCGGCAGGTACGTGCTAGAACACCGCATCGTAATGGCAGAGCATCTCGGACGCCCGCTACTCGCGCACGAGACTGTCCACCACCGCAACGGTATCCGGCATGACAACCGCATTGAGAACCTCGAACTAATGAGCGGTTCCCATCCGCCCGGCCAACACATTGAGGACAAGGTGAAATGGGCGCAGGACATAATCGACGTATATGGCAAAGCCTACGGGGTTATGCTGGTGGAGATTCGTGAGTCCTTCCCTATCTGGCGAGATGTGCTCCGGTGATTTGCTTGACACGGCGGCATTGGGCTCTTTACTATTGCGGTTATGGACGCGATAAAGTTCACCGACACCGACGAAACGCGCATTGAGGGCATTGCGATCCCCTACGGGAAAGACCTCGACGGCGATACTTTCACGCCCGATACCGAACTCGCGCTCGACTGGTACACCACTCGCCCACTGCTGATGATGCACGGACGACTCAAAGAGTTTGGCCTGCACAAGGTGGGCGACGTCGTAAAGACGGAGAAACGCGAGGACGGCTTGTGGTTCGAGGCTGTGCTCAATGTCAGCGATAGGTATCGCACCAAGTTGCGCGAACTTATCCGCGACGGGCATCTACACGCAAGCAGCGGCTCATTGAACTACCTTGTGCAAGGTGGTGGCGGCAGCGAGATAAAGGCGTGGCCGTTTGCGGAGTTGAGTCTTGTCCCTAATCCGGCCAATCCGCACGCGCAGGTTGCAGTGAAAAGCGTGTTAGGATTGGAGGACACCGCGCCGACGATAGACGCGGATGCGATAGCAGAGAAGGTGGCAGACGCGCTCAAACGCGACGCCACTCCCGCGCCAACCCCCACTCCAGCCGCAGATCGCGAGTTGGAGACAGCATTGGCCGCACAGGCCGCCATCCTATTGGGGGTGTTAGAAGATGAGTGCGAAATCGCTTAGCGACCTGTCCGGCGAGATAGCAGCCAAGACGAAGTCCCTGCAAGACCTGTACGCCACGCCGCAAGACCCGATGACGGGCGCACGCCCCGCCGGGTGGACGGAGAACGTCGACGCGGCGATGAAAGAGATTGAGTCGCTGCGCGCCGAGCGTGCTCCCCTCGTAGAGTCGGAGCGGGCAAAGGCGCACGAGGCCGAGGTAACCGCCAAGGCCGAGGCGATGATTTCCTGGCTCAACGACGTTGACCCCGCTGCGCGCGCCGACTTTGAGCGCACGCTTGAGGGGCGCAAGGAGACAGAACAGGCCAACAAGTCGCACGCCGACCAGTTCATCGAGAACGACGCCGTAAAGGCGTTCGTGGAGCGCGGCGGCGGCGACACCGGATGGGTAACCACGAAGGGCGACTTGCCCACGAAGGCGCTGTTCGACACGAACCAGTTCGCGCCCTTCTCCCCGCGCATCCCGCGCATCGTGCCCATCATCCACCGCCCGATGCAACTGCTTGACCGCATTCGGCAGGTTCCCTATCCGGGGATTCAGATCGTGCGGTGGATGGAAGAGACGGTGTGGACGCTGCCGCCTAACCGTGGCGCTACCGCAGAGGGCGCGCCGTATCAGGAAGGCGCACTCACCTACACCGAGCGCACGGCTACGATGGCCAAGAAGACCTACTACATCCCCGTTACCGAGGAGATAGAACTCTTCTCCAACGAGGTGTACTCAATGATGAGCAGCCGCGTCCCCACCGGACTTGGCCTGCGCATCGACGAGGGGATCGTGAACGACCCCGGCCCCGGCCCGCGCGGGACTGCGCAGAACAACCTCAATGGCCTGCTCAACATGACAGAGCGCACGACGCGCAACAAGCAGGCGGACGAGTCGTTCTACGAGGCCATCGTGCGCATGATGAACAACGTGAAGAACGTGCAATACTCAATGCCCGACATGATTATCATGAACGGCAACGACTACACCGACTTTATGCTCACGCAGGACGCGGAACTCCGCTACCTGTTCGGCCTGATGAGCGAGCGTCGCCCGTCGCCGTGGGGCATTCCCGTAGTCGAGGCCAACCAAGTGCCAGAGGGCACGGTGATAGTCGGCGACTTTGGGCAGTTCTTTGAGATACGGGACGCGCAGATGATGCGCACCCGTGTTGCGCCGCGCAACGCGGTGAGCGCCACGGTAGCCGTTAGCGTGGACACCACGGACGGCTCGGCGAGCGCCCGCCCCGGAACCGGCTCATTCACCGCCTACGAAGCGCCCGCAGGGCAACTGATGATCTTCTCGGAGGTCTTCCTGCAGACAGTCTGCTACCGCCCGCAGGCGTTCGTAACGGGCACAGGCTTCTAATGGACGGCCTCTCCTTGCAGATGCACGAGCATCGTAACGCATTCTTGGGGGAGATAAGCGTGTCGATGGACGACACTGCGGGAGAGGCCGCCGCCCGCCCCGCTACCGGCCAAGTCATAGGCTACGAGGTACCTGCGTTGCAGCAGGTGCGATGGAGGGATGAACGATGGCAGTCATAGAGCAGGGCACACTCGGCGGTACCAAGTTCGGGCCGGAACGGGAGCACGTAACGACCATTGCGGGAGTAGCGGCCATTCGTGCGCTGGCTACCACCGCCGTAGAGGTAGTTCCCGCTCCGGGTTCAGGCAAAGCCATCATCCCGACGGCGCTCTACGCGCACATTCCCGCAGGGACTGCGTTCGGGGGCATTGCGCCGGGTGAAGACCTGATGATTCGGGCAGTGGGGCAGACTGTCGTCTGTGGCACCATTGAGACAACCGGATTCCTCGACCAAGCGACGGCGCAGACGCGCGTCGGGCTCCCGAACGGGGCGCGGGTGTGGGCTGGCGATAACGCTGCGCTTGAGATAACGAACATCGGCGCAATCACCGGAGGGCGCGGCGGGCTTGTAATCCGCGTGCTCTACCGCATCGTGGACTTGACGTAGGTGGTGAGATGGCGAGCACCCTTGTCGACACCGCCACGGTTGAGACGCTGGTGCAGTCCGGCCTGCCTACGCCTGCGCTAGAACTCATCATCGACGCGGCGGACGCCGATATCATCCGCTTTGTGGGGCCGCACGACGGCGAGCGCACTGTGCGCGTTATCGGCGACGCAAGCACCATCTTCCTGCCCTCTCCCGCTGCGAGCATCCGCGAGGTGCGCGAGTGGTGGGATTGGGAGACAGAGGCGGGCGCAAGGCTCGTTAGCGAGTACAGTCTGCTTGGCGACGGGCGCTATCTCACGCGGACAGACGTGCGCTACTGGGATCGCAACGTGCGCGTTACCTACACGCCGTATGCGGAGAACGCGCGTCGTGCGCAGGTGCTCATAGACCTCGTGAAGTGGGAACTCGCGCGCAGCGGATTGACAAGCGAGCAGATAGGTTCCTACCGCTCTACGCAGGCCAACATCGGCGAGCGCAGTATGATACTATCCCGCTTGCGCCATTCCTACGCGGGCGCAGGAATGATGTCGTAACTACCCTAGAGGAGGACACCATGCATTTCTGGCGATTCGGATGCTCCCATGAGACGGCCTGCGGGCTAGAGGTATGGGCGGACTTGGAAACGCCGTACTTGGAAACGCCGTACAAGGCCAACCCTGCGTCGTGCTATTGGGACGACGTAACCTGCACTGCCTGTCTGCTAGCGGGGGTGCGAGTGTATGGCATTGACTCAATGCTCGAAGCAGTGAGGCCAGAGGTCGGTGAAGCCCTTAACATCGGCATAGCCTATCGCCCTAGCGAAGCCAAGCCGTTCGCGTGATGAGCATCCGTGGGCGCATGACGATGCGAGCGGCGGTAAGCCGCAACGTGGGGACGGGCGCAAGCGATCCCTACGGACAGCCCGTTCGTTCGTCGGCTGAGGTGTCCAGCATCCTCCCGTGCTACATCCAGCCGACGTCTGAACGGACGCTAACGAACGAGGGCAAGTTCCTATCGGTAACGATGCTGCGGGGCTGGTTCCCGCCGGAGTCGGGGGTAGAGAACGAAGACGTGGTAACAGAGGTGCGGGATCGCGCAGGGCGGGTGTTGCACGAAGGCAGACGCCGCGTCATAAGCCTCGTGAAGCGTGAGACGCACTTGGACGCCATCCTTGAGGAGTACGCATAATGGCCACGACGCACGCAGACCTTACCGAAACCGGCGCCACGAACCTTACCGACGACTTGTCGCTGACCGACGGCATGACTTACTCCTGCCAAGTGCTTGGCGGGACGGTGCGGCTCGTTGAGATCGCAGACGCCGCAGACCTGGACATCACGGACGCCACGGCGCGCGCAACAGCGGAGGGCAATGCGTTCCGCTATCACGCCGAGCAGCACTTCACGCTGCGCGCGGTAACGGGGCAAGAGATATTCGCATGGTCAGAGGGCGGCTCTGCTCGCGTCGTCGTGTCCACGGGGTTCTCGTAGTATGCCCATCATCGGTGGAGTCGGCGCACCCGGCGGGGGCGGTAGCGGCGGACTGCGCCTACGCCGCCCCGTCGACGTGTTCACGGGCGCGAGCGCGGCTGCGGCGGCGACTGCCCGCAACACCTACTTCACCACGACTGCCCCTACCGCGCTCACGGAGTTCATCGCGGACGAAGGGCTCGCCATCATCCTGCGCGTCGGGACGTCTGACACCTTCCAAACCTACATTGGCGGCGCAACCTATGACGCTGACGATTGGGTGAACCGCACGGACGCCGTGCAAGGCGCTACAGGAGCCACGGGGAACGCAGGGAACGACGGCGCACGAGGTTCCCTCTGGGCAAGCGGCTCGCAGGTGCCCACAGACGCGCTATTCCTTGCCGCAGCGGGCGTTGCGGCGCAGCGTGGAGACCATTGGCTGCGCTCGTCCAACGATCGCGTTTACTCACGCGGCGCTACCGCCGACACGTGGACGCAGGGCGCGAACCTCACGGGTGGACGCGGCGTAGCGGGCAACGACGGCTCCGATGGCGCAGACGGGACGGACGGGAGCGACGGGACGGGCATATACGCATCGTTCTCGGTGAACGGCTCTACGTCGTGGCACGAGACTCCCGCAGCCGATGATGAATACATCCGATTTGCCACGGGTACGTCGCGGCCAGCAGAGAACGCGGCCTCTTGGGGCGTCGCTATCAAGTTCGTTGGCGAGGACGGCATGGGCGGCGGCATGGGCGGCGGGAGCGGGGACGACGGGGCGAGTGCGTGGATAGGCTTCTCCGTCAATGGCACTACCGGTTGGACTGCTACCGCAGCGGCCACGCATCGCTTTATCAGGTTCGCTACAGGGACGACGCGGCCAAGTGAAGACTCGACCGACTGGGGCGCGGCGATCCCGTTCGTAGGGGCAGACGGCGCAGACGGCGACGATGGCGCAGACGGCGCACGGGGGGCTGCTGGTAGCGACGGCAACGACGGCGCAGACGGCGACTCGGTAGAGATTGAGTTCTCGGCCAACGGCTCGTCGTGGCACGCCTCCGTCGCATCGTCCGATACGCATATCCGGTTCCGCGTAGGGACAGGAGCGTGGCAGGCCAAGCGATTCGTGGGACGCGATGGCGCACGCGGCTCGCAGTGGTTCGTTACGACGCAAGCGACGCCGCAGGCGCAGACGGGGCAGGCGCAGGGCGACTTCCAAGTCGTCGCTGATGGCAGCGTCTTTACGCGCACGTCCACGACGTGGTCGGCCACTGGGCTCAGCATCCGCGGCCCTGCGGGGGCGGATGGCACGGACGGAACAGACGGGCGAGACGGCACCGGCGGGGGCGCATTCACCGGCGACGCAAGCGATATTGATGCAGACCTTGACAACGATCCCCCGCAGGGCGGGACAGTCCAAGCGTGGCTGTCATGGCTTGCCGGTGAGAACGCAATCGGGGTAACTGCCCGCACGCAACTACGCACGCGGTTGGACGCGCTAGAGCATTCGGCTGTACGCGCGGCGGTGGACGATTGGAACGACGTTACAGACCACCTTGCGCAGTACGGCAACGCTGGCCTGCTTCTCGCTACAAGCGCGTGGACAACGGTCGACGCAGCAGCGCAGATTTGGCAGAACTCGCCCACTTCCCCCGGCTCTGCTACGTATTACGCAATCGCGCAGATTCCCGCCGAGTTTGACATCGAGCGGTTCCGCGTGCAATGGGACATCACCGGCAACGGGGTATACAACTTCTCCGTCCCTAACGTGCAGAACAGGTGGGCGGAGTTCACAGGGACAGTAGAGAACGGCGACCCTAACGCCAAATATTACGTGCTCGTGGACAGAGCAACGGGGAACACTCAATACAGGGCAGTGCTCCCTAATAATGGCAGTCTCAACCTGCAGCACAACGACGGCACACCGGCGAGCGTGCCGATACCCGACGACACCATCACGCCTGCGATGTTGGACGCGGACGACACTACGAAGCAGGCGGCGTTCCGTACGCGGTTAGGGGTAACGAATAGCGCCGCATTGACCGACGATAGTGTGGAGCCGAGCCACCTTAACGCTGACAGCGACGAGCAGAAGGCGGCGTTCCGCACGCGGTTGGGAGTAACGAATAGCGGGGGAAGTGGCACGCAGGTTGCGGCCAATCCCGCAGGGAGCGACGGCGACGATCTCACGCGCATCACCATCGGCGGGACGAACTACAATATCCCCAGCGGCGGCGGTAGCAGCGGTGGCGGTGGCGGCGCAGTCCAACTCACGATAATCGGATCGCGCTACACGTTCGCGGCGGCGGGAGACACGCGCTGGTACGCGACGGGCATATCCCCCGGCACAATCAGCGACGACGACCTGCTCTATGTGCGGTTTGTCCTGCTCGGAGAGCCGCAGAGGTACCGCCCAATGCGTGGGGCAACGTTCAATGCCTTGCCGGAGAACACTGGGGGCTCGGCGTTCAATCGTAATCAGACGGGGCTATGGCAGACGAAAGACGCGGTGAACTTTGCGAACGTCTACGCAAGCGTTACCTCCGCCGGCGAACTGCTGATTGCGTCTGACTCCGACTGGGAACAGAACGACTTCGTAGAACTCTACAAGTTAGAGGGCGGCGGTGGCGGTGGCGCTCCCGCAGGGGAGACAGCCGATATTGAGGTTGGCGAGGCGACGGACGCCGCTGCAACGACGCTGCTCAATGGGCAGACGCTCACCATCACGCTCAATCAAACGTTCGTGTGGAGTGCGCCGCGCGTCGCGCGCAACGCCTATCGCATAATCCGTATGCCCGCCGCCGCGCGCACCCTCGTGAGCATTATAGGGGAAGGCGGAGAGGGCATTGAGGGCTGGGACAAGCAGTCTGACAATGTAACGTGGGCAGCGGGGCCGGTAGCCAATAACGCGCGCGATCCTGAGACCTTCACGGTGAGGATAACCTGATGACAACCCGCCAACGCTCCGGCCTACTCACCGCACGATATGCCACCGTTGCGATGAATCCCGACGCGCCTGCGGACGTGAACCCTGCGGGCATTATCGTCAAGCAGTACGCGCACGCAGAGGACACGGGCGGCATCCCGTTGGACGAACTCCAAGACCTGCTTGGCGTAAAGCAGCAGACCTTCCTCGCGGAGATAACGGACAGAGAAACCGAGTGGCGTTACAGCGCAACAGGGAACTACACCGCGCACCTGTACCCGCACAGCGTAACGCGCGAGATAATCCATATCAGCGACTTTATCCGCGTAACGTGCACACGCAGTTACCTCGTAACCGGCACGCCAACAAGCGACTCGTGGACGTTCCGCACGAACGCCGATAACTGGTTCGCCCTGACACCGGCGGCGCAAGGCGCGACGCTTGTATCAGAGATGACGGGGATCGTGCTGCGCTCGGAGGGGAACGACGGCGACTACCTGCCCGCCGAGATAATGATTGGGCGCAGCGAGGATAACGAGGTTCTCGTACAGACGCGCACGCTGATACTGCCCATCAATCACCCTGAGGCGCGCATGGCTGTGCGCATTGAGTTTGAGACCTACGGCGGCGGGCTACTGGGGCGGCGTATCGCTGCCCTGCGCTCGTTCCAACCGCAGCATCGGCTCGCCTTCAAACGGCGCTCTGCTACCGCACTCACGACGGCGGACGTTCCCACGATAACCTACGATGGCACTGCGCCCTCGTTGACTGCTGACAGTTCGTGGGTGCTTGCATCCGCCGCAGACCCTGCGGGGAGCGACACGCTGTACTACGCGGCAACGACGGCGAGTTACGACCAGGTATTCGGAACGTGGACAGTCAATAGCGACGATTGGGTGATTGCGTCTACCGCGCCTGCGGACACAAGCGCGCGGTTCGGCATACTGTACAGCGCAGGGGAGACGGGGCCGCGCCATAGCCCGCGCGCAGACGGCGACACGTGGGTGTGGCTGCGCAAGCCCGACGGCTATTGGGACGGCTTCCCGTTTGACCAAGAGATCGTTATCCCTGACCGCAACTGGCAGACGCTCGCATCGTGGACAATCACGAACGGATTCCAGCCCTACACGGGCTACATCCGGCGGACATTGACAACGCCGATTGACCGCCCCGATTTTCGGCTGATGCAAGTGCACTTCCGCCACTACACCGAGCACTACGAAGACGAGGCGTTCTGCTCAATGGACTTGGTATCGCCGCAGAACGCACTCGCTGCGGGCGCGGACTTTATCACCAGCGGGCATGACAACCTCGTGGCCGCGTTCCCCACAGCGACGGGGGCATTCGTGCGAGAGGATGATGGCCACGTATCAGGGGCAAGCGGCCTCCGGTTTAGCATTCGCTTTGAGCGTGAAGCCGGAGTAACGGACAGCGACGTCATTCACAGCATTGCAATCGGCAGGTGGACAACCTCCACGCCCGCTGTAATCACGATAAAGGTGTACTGATGACCGTCTACCTTGCGCTCGATCCCGTAACAGGCCACACGCAGACAACGGCGGGGCTTATTCGTTGCATCAATGCGTCAGCGGCGGGCATTGCGGCGCAGGGCTTTGCCGTGGCAGACGGCTACACCGGCGACCGGCTTGTGAGCATTGACGAGACGGACGACGATGTTTGGAACGACGACGTAGAGCCGGGCTGGTACTGGCGCAGCGGGGCAGTGCAGCCGTCCAAGCCGCTCACGAACGCGGAGCAGGTGGCGGTGGACATAGCCAACTTTAAAGAGGCCGTCGAACGCGAGTCCGTAGATTGGGAGCGCGTCGTTGCGGAGGAGAACTTTAGCCCGCATACAGACAGCGGCCACTTGTGGAGCGACGATCTCTTATACGCGCTGCTAAAGCCCAACATCGCGGGGCTTGTTGCGCTACTCACGACGGCAAAGGGGACTGCAAACGATGCCAACATACTCGCTTATCGGGCGAGATTGGACTCGTTTATCAGTATCGCTGACACGCCCGGAGTGATTAGCATATATCGCAACGCTGACAAAACAGTGTGGCGTCCATTGCGAATGGGCGAGCGAGCCTACGGATACGACACCACGACGGGCGGCGCGCGCACGGGAGTCAGTTTCGCTGTTACCTATCCGACGGGGACAAACGTCGTCACTTACGACGCATTGGCTGAGGTGAGGAGGCTATAAATGTACGAGTACGGTTGCGAGATAGTCCGCGTCTACGATGGCGACACCGTAACGATAGACCTTGACCTCGGCTTCGGTATCTGGGTGAAGGGGCGCGGCGTGCGCGTTGCGGGCATTGACACGCCGGAGTTGCGCACGCGGGACTTGCGCGAGAAGAAGTACGGCTACAAGGCGCGGGATCGCATGCTCGAACTGCTCCCCGTGGGGAGTCGCCAAGTCGTCCGCACGTACAGCCCCAAGCCGGACAAGTACGGGCGCGTGCTCGGCAACTTCGTCTTGGAGAGCGGCAACGTCGCGTCCGAGGTGCTGATTAGCGGGCGGCTTGCCGTGCGCTACGAGGGGCAGAACAAGGCCGACATAGAGGCGGCGCATCAGGCCAACTTTGACCACCTTGACGCGCTAGAGGCCAAGCACAATGGCGGGTGAACAGGTACTGCGCCTCAGCGGGCGACAGCCGCAATCCGTGGACTACGTAGCCGCCGCAGCGGGTAAGCGCGGCGACATCGTGGACGTGAATGGCAAGGCGGCGTTCCTGCTGGACGACGTGTCTGCCAACGGGCGCGTTGCGGCGGCGATAGGTTGCGATCTCGTAACGGTACCGCAGCCCACGACGGCGCAGGCTTGGAAGGCGGGGGACAGCGTCTACATTGACAAAGACGGGGGCATCAGCGGGCGCACGAGCATAGCGCGGCACAAGTTGGGGTGTGTGCACGAGGACGTGGCCGACACGGCGACGCGCGTTCCTATCGTGTGGCAGCCGGACTACGGCCACTTCTACCTTGAGATGCACGCCTCCACCACGCCCGCGTTCAGGCTCCCCAAACCGGCCAACCCCGCGAGGCCGAATCTCGGCAGTAACAACGGGACTAGCCAGTACTACGACAACCTGACGGTTTCCGGCACAGTGAACCTCAAGGGCATACGCCCTAACGTGCCGGTGTTCATTGATTACGACGGTTTCGTGTATTGGGTGATGAACAAAAACGTTACCGCAGAGATAATCATTATGTTCTTATTCTGGGAGAACACTCCCTCAAAGGTTGCCACGCTAGAGCACAAGCACATCACCGACACGCGCAAAGGTTCCGAGTATTCGGAGGCGTTGCGCGGGTTCTCCAACCAGTTCGTGATAGGCGTAGGCGACTTTGTACCGCGCGCGCGATTAGCAGCAGGCGCGGTTACGGAGGTTACGCAAGCGGACTTTGACAACGGCATTCCCGTCAGGATGGGCTTCCGTATCAGAGCGCTTGACCCTGCGAACCCGCATAACTCCGACCCTAAGGTTCTGGAGGAAAACGTAACTCTAAACCCATTGATAGGGGAAGAGTTAGGCTGCGTGATTAGGCAGGAAGGAGCGCCCGTCAAATGAGCAGTTACAGCCCGTTCCCCAATCTGCACCGGTTGCAATCCTATGCAGGGGAAAACGATTGGATCGCGCGGCTCGCGTTGCTAGACCTTATCGGTCAGTTGGACGTTGCGCCGAGCCCGTACCTGACGGCATTGGAGTCAAGTACCTTCTACCCCCGCGTTGCGATTGCATGCTATCGCAACGGGAGCACAGATGGCGATTCTGTAGCAGACGCAGTCCTTGCGGCGCTGAAAGAGCACATTACCGTAGAAGAGAGAGGGGACTACGATGAAATGTACAACCTCTCCATCCCCGATATGGAACGCATCATCGCCGATTGCAAGTGGACGAAGAAGGAACTGCAGATAATGAACGGCACCCTCGACGGCTACGAAGCGCTCCAAGTGCGCCCAGCCGAGTCCATATCGTCCACGTTCCAAGTGCAAGCGTTTGCCGCGGACACGCCTATCACCATTGAGCAGGGCGGCAAGGAGCCGTATCCCGTCCGCAGCCGCGTAATCTCCAAAGACATAGGCCACTTCTACATGACGCGCCTTGCGCTCACGGAGTGGGGATTGCATATCCCACGACACCGCCACCTTACGCAGTCCGCCACGCCTACCGTGAACATCTACTACCCCAACCCGCCAGAGGGCGTAACGCTTGTCGTAAAGAGCGACGAGGCGATACATAAAGGGGCTCAGATAGAACTGCGCATCAGGAAGGGCGATAACGAAATGCAGCGCAGCATCTCGGCAACGGAATTGAAAAAGTCCGGCTGGACGTTCAGCGTAGAAATCGCGGCGGATGAATGATGGACTGGCCAACTTGGATACACGACGGGCTAATCGTTCTGCTCGCGATTATCGCGGGAGTGGGCGGCCTGATTGCGTACGAGATACGGTCATTGCATCGCCGGATTGACAAGCACGCGGACGAACTGGACAAGCACGTCCACGAGGGCATTGAGGTGCATCGCGCGCTCGAACGGATAGAGACGAAGTTGGACATGCATATGAGCAACGGGGGTAGCCACCATGAACGTGACGGAGACCGACGCCACCCCCGATAACGACGACGGCTACATCCGTTGCCAGATGATGGACACGACCACCGCTACATGGGCGGAGCCAAGCGACGGACGCTGTACGCGGCCTGAGTTGCCGATAGAGTTCCCAATCCCGCCCGTACGCGCGATGGAGGTGCAGTGGTGAACTGCCTGCTATCCTGCGTTGCCCTGCTAGGCCTACTGGCGCTACTGATGGCGCTAGGGGCTATCCTTGCCACGCACTCGCTACCGCAACCGACTCCGACGCCCACGCCGATAGTGATAGTGGGGATCGACGGCGCAGACGGCGCGCAAGGGCCGCGCGGACTGCAAGGGATACCCGGCCCGCCGGGGGCGCAAGGGGAGCAGGGCATACAGGGCGAGCGTGGCCTACAAGGCCTCCCCGGCGCGCAAGGGGCGCAGGGAGAGCGCGGATTGCAGGGAGAACGCGGGGAGCAGGGGGAACGCGGCGCTACGGGCGCTACAGGCGCACAAGGGGAACAGGGCGCACAAGGGGAACAGGGCGAGCAGGGAGAGCGCGGGCCGCGAGGCTACGCAGGCGCAGATGGAGGTACATCATGGCGGTCAGCACCTACAGCGACTCCGAGGGCGACGGCGACGCCCAGACCTTCTACGTCCCCGACGTCTACGCCCACGCCAGCGGCGACTACTACTCCGACACCGCCGAGCAGCACCCCGTCGCCAAGCCCTGCGGCTGCGTCCCCGACCCCTACTGCTACTGCCACTGCAACTGCCACGCCGACGCCGATGCCTAACGCGATCTCATTCGCACCTTCACAGGGCGCGGACGAGGAACGCGCCGACTACCTCAATCGCATCACCGTCGATTGCGGCGAGCGCGAGGCCGACTACAAGGCGCGCGGGTGGGAGTGTCGCGGAGCACAAGGGCAGTGGCACTCCCACGACGGGCAGACGCACCGCCACCGACACCTACACGACGGCGAGCCCACGCCTACGCCTACCCCCACGCCCGCGCCTACGCCCACGCCTACGCCAGCCCCCGCGCCTACGCCTACCCCTACGCCCACGCCGACTGCTACGCCTACGGCAACCCCAACGCCTGCTGCGCCCACGCCTACCCCTACCGCAGAGGAGAAGGCCGAGCGCGCTCGGCAATCGCGCAGAGAGGCCAACGATGTAACCGCCGCTGCGTGCTTCCGTGATGGTGGCACGCGGTGGTACGTCCAGTGGAAAGACAAGGCAGAGGTGGTCAAGTCCGACTCGCACTGTTACAACCCCACCGATCCCCACAAGTCGTTGCAGGAACTCGCGGACGAAGGCTACGAACTCTACAAGGTAGCAGGAGAATAGCGGGTGCTATAATCCTGTTCAGGGTTGGCGCCCACGCCCTGGGTATGGCGATAAACTGCCCACTCAAAGGAGAACACGATGCTCGGAGAATGCGCAGGGATAGGGATAGGGGCGGCGATAGGGCTGCTTGTCGGCATCATTATCCTACTCGCGCTCGTAAAGGGGCTGCTTGACGTGCTGCGATTCGGGCGCACGAAGCGGCTCGTAGCCGTCGATAAAGAGCCGACGACGGCGGGCAGCGGGGAGAAAGTCCCCACATCTGCGCTGCTACTGTCCGCGATGATTGTCATCCTAGCCGTTGCGCTGATCGTCGTGGCGACGCAACTGTGATGCAACCGTGGCAAGCATGGCTGCTCTTTTGCGTGCTGCTAACCGTCGCCGCAATCATGTTTATGCTCGTGCAATTAGCCGCGCGGGAATCAGTCGGCAATGATAAACTAGCGGTTATCGCGTCGTTCGGGGGAATGGCGATGACCGTTATCGGAACAGTGGCCGGTTACGTAGTCGGGAAAATGGACGACAAGGAGAAGAAATGATTGCCAAACTCAAACCCAACGTGATCCTCCTCGCGCTCTTCGGCAACGTCATTGCCGTCGTAGTGGGCGTGGCTCTCTGGCAGTGGCTCGGACGCACCATCGGGAGCGATGTTAGCCTGCCGCCGGAGGTGTTCATCGCCATCGGCGCACTGCTCGGCGGGATCGTCGCCACGGCGCTCACGGCGAACTTCGCGCTTGCATCGCAGGTCGCGACAGACCCGCCCCCGCCCCCGTGGTACAAGGACGCCTTCGAGCGCCTCGTTGAGCAGCGGGTAAACAAGGGCTAGCAGTGAAAGACACGCCCACCACCGGCAACCACCGATGCTGTTTCCTGGCAACGGTGGTGGGCGTGTTCATCGTCTACCTCATAGACAAGGCCGGAGGTGAGTAGATGGCTACCGTAGAACTCAATCTGACTCCCCGCACCGGACAGCCGATAAGCGGGCGACTCAACTATCAGGGATCGTTCACTGCGGGCGACGACTACACGTTCCCCAACGACGGCAAGACCTACCTGATATTGCGCAAGGCCAACGCTGGGAACAGCACGCTCACCTTCACGAGCACGAAAGTCGTATCAGGGCTGGCAGTAGCCGACCCCACCGTACAGGTGAACAGGAACCAAGCGCGCTTTGTCGGGCCGTTCCCCGTCGACCTCTACGGCACGACCGTCGCCATATCCGGCATCACGAACGAGTCCCAACTGTCCATCGCAGTGGTGCGCCTGCCGTGAACGGACAAGTGATGATGCTGTTCGTCTCCTACCTTGCCTACCTACAGGCGATCCCGTGGCTGAGGCGTAACTAGACATGGCCAAGAACTTCACGATTGACTGGAAGGGCGACGAGGTCATGTCGACCGTAGAACGCGCCACGAAAGACGGGATAGACATTATCATGGGCGAGTGTCTCCCGACGGCCAAAGACGATGTTCCCGTGGCTACATCGGCCTATCACGGGAGCATCAAAGTCGTCGAGAAGGCGCGCAAAGTCGGCGGCGAGATTGCGGGCATTTGGGGGAGCACTGACATCAACTACGCGCTCGCCATTGAGACGGGCGACCGCTCCTACCTGCGCGGCTCCGGCCTCACCGAAAAGGGGGAGAAGCGCGTGCCTACGCACAGGAACAAGGGCAATCATGGCAGCCTGCGCAAGGCCGCTGACCGCCACTACAAAGACCTTGCCAAGACAATCGCAAGCATGGTGAAGGGATGAACCTAACTGCCGCCTTGATAGACTACCTGCGCAACGACGCGAGCGTCGCCGTGCTCACAGATCGCATCTACGGGAGCGAACTCCCGCGCTCGCAACTCAGCCGAATGCCGGAGAAAACCGTCATTGTTAGGACGTCGGGCTTGGGCAATAGCATCGGCGATAGGTCGGACGTGCCGGAGATCGGCAACCGATTTGATATCCGCTGCTATGGCGAGTCGCCTTATCAGGCCGACTTGATGCACATGGCCGTCTATCTGGCGATGAAAGCCCTGCGCAGACATCGGCACGAATCGGTTACACTACAGACCGCGGAGGTGGCGGGAGGGCCGCTCCCAGGTCGAGATGCAGATGCAGATTGGCCGTGGACGTTAGGCGTCTACACAGTGAACGCCGTATACGAAGGGGGTGCAGCATGACGATGGAAATAATCAGGGGGCCGGTAACAGCCTACGTAGCAGACCCGAACACAGCGCACCCGGCTATCCTCTCCGCCACACCGGACGCTGCCCCCGCGTCGCCCTACGTGCTGCTCGGCGCGTCAATCTCTGACGACGGGCTGCAGATGGAGTACGATAACGAGGAAGAGGAGACAACCACGCTGGACTCGCCGATGGTGAAGAAGTTCAACATCGTGAAGGTGGGCGTTACCTACAGCCTCTCCCTCGTGGACATGAGCGTGGAGACGTTTGCGCGCGTGCAGAACGGCGTGGCCGTCAGCGAGCAGGCCGTTGCGAGCGCCAACGCGGGCTACCGCGAGATGGTGATCGGACACGGCTTCACCGTCAAATACTACGCCGTCGTGTTCAAGGGGCTGTCCCCGTACGCGGACGGCGGCGCGGGCGCGCATCAGGTGTACCTGCCTAAGGCGCACATACGCATTGAGGAAGGGCCGACGCTGGCCAAGTCCGGCGACGCGATGATCGGCGTCTCTGTGCGCCCCGTCTTTGACTCAACCATCGGCGGGCTCGGCGTCTACCGCGCCTCTGACCCCGCAATCACATAGGCTGAGGGCTACGCCCCGCCGTTAGCATCTGTTAGCGGCGGGGCTAAATTTGAAATAAGGATTCGTCTTATTTCAAATTGATAGGCCAAGTTAGAATAACGGGAGGTATCCGATGGCAGAGAAACTGCCCGATAACATCATTGACCTATCAGACCTAGCGGAACGCCCTGTAGGGCGGCCTGTAAAGTTGTCTGACGGCATCACCTACAACATGGCGACACGCGACGATCTCGACGCAGTGATGATTGCGCAGGTCAATAAAGCGATGGTGCTACTGCGCGTCGGAGAAGAAGTGGACGAGGTAGAGGGGCTTGCGCAGCAGGAGAAAGGGTTCAGGGCTATCGTTCGTGTTGCGTTGCCCACGTTGCCGGAGAATCGTGAGAATGAACTCCCGTTCCGGCATGTAGTAACGATTGCATCCGCTTTTTTAGAGGAGTTTCACGAAGCGACGGGGGCGATGCTTCAGACGATACCCGATTCGCTAATGCAGCGCCTCCCGACTACGCAGTAATCATCCCCGCGCTACAGCGCTTCTATCACGCAGCAGACCCCACATCGTGGGCGCGTATGCCCATCAAGGTGTTGGAGCAGTATGCGCTAGCCATGCCGCGCTTACAGGCGCAGGAAACGCTGCAGATGTATCACGCCTCCGCGCTCGCTAGTGGTAACATGAAACGCGAGCAGGTGCGCAAGGCGTTGCGCGAGTTGCAATCGGCGGCCAATGGCGTAGAACACAAGCGAATGAGCAGTGTCTACCGCCCGAAGAACAAGGCTGAGTACGATGCGCTGATGGCGCGAGCGGGGATGATAAATGGCTGAGAATCTGGGCGAGGCGCGACTGCGGCTAACAGCGGATTCCACGAAACTGGACTCCAAACTCCAATCTGCCTCAAAGCAGGCCAAGCAGTTGGGCATTGCGTTCACCGCCGTCGGCGCGGCAATCACCGCGCCGCTCGCTGCGGGCGTCAAGGTGTACGCCGAATACGAACAGAGTATGGCCACTGTAAAGGCCGCATCGCAGGCCACAGAGGAAGAGTTCGCGGCGCTTGACAAGATAGCCCGTGAGATGGGACGCACGACCGTATTCACCGCGCGCGAGAGCGCACAGGCGCTCACGTTTATGGCGATGGCCGGCATGGACGCCACGACGTCAATCACCGCTCTCCCGGACGTGCTCAACCTTGCGGCTGCGGGATCGCTAGAACTAGGGCAATCCGCAGACATCGTTACCAACGTGATGACTGGGTACAGCATGGGGGCAGATGAGATTACGCGCGCCGTCGACGTCATGTCTATGGGCTTTATCAGCGCGAATACTGACCTCTCCCAACTCGGTTATGCGTTCGCTGACGGCGGCCCTATCGCCGCATCAGCAGGGCTACAGTTCGAGGAAACTGCCGCGATACTAGCGCGAATGGGCAACGCGGGCTTCCAAGGTTCCCGTGCGGGCACAGCCCTACGCGGCGCGATTACTCGCCTTCTCAATCCGACGGACGAGGCGCAGGCCGCACTAGACCGGATGGGCGTTACTGTGCTGGACAGTAACGGCAAGATGATGCCGCTGATAGGCATTCTCGAACAGATGGAGAAGGGCGGGCTAACGGCGGGCGAGGCCATGACCATATTCGGGCAACGCGCCGGCCCCGCAATGGTGAACCTCGTAGAGCAGGGCTCCGACGTTATCCGCGCACTCAAAGAGGAGATGGAGAACGCAGGCGGGACGGCGGAGCGCGTAGCCAAGACGAAGTTGGCCACACTCAGTGGGCAATGGACTCTGCTCCAATCCGGCGTCGAGGGGCTTGCGCTCATGATAGGGCAGGTACTCGTGCCGCAGATAACCGGCTTTATGGACAAGATAACGCCCCTCTTGCAGCGCGTACTCGAATGGACGGACGCGAACCCCGGACTCACTGCCACCATCATTACAGTCGCGGCAGTAGTGGGCGGGCTAACGCTTGCAGTAGGCGCGCTGTTATTGGCCGTCGGCTTCCTCACCCCTATCATCGCAGCGGTAAGCCTCCCTATGGTCGCCGTCGCAGCAGCGATAGCGGCGGTCATCTTGGGCGTCGCCTTATTGATCGCCAAGTGGAACGAGATAATCCCGATATTCCAACCGGTCATCGACTTTATCCGCGACACCGTCATCCCCGTCTTTATGGCGATAGTGAACGTGGCGTGGGCTGCGATACAGGCCTACTGGGAGAACTTCCTCAAGCCGATGTGGACTGCGCAATGGGCGCTATTGCAGAGCGTCTGGACGTTTATAAAGGACTCGCTGATCCCGATGTTCCTTGAGATAGCGGAGTACGTTTGGCCGCTTCTCGTAGAGGTATGGCAGCAGCACCTCAAACCGACTTGGGATGAACTCGTGGAGACCATCCAAGCGGTTATCGTCCCTGCGTTGCAGATGCTATGGGAGAAGTTCCTCACAGTCAGAGACATCATTATGGACAAGGTTGTCCCCGCGCTGTTGTGGCTCTTTGAGAAGTTCCAAGAGGTGTTCGATAACTACCTGCGCCCGGTGCTCGTGCCGATGATAGAGACCGTCTTTGCGTTCATCGAGACAGTTATCGGCATGACGTTCGCTGCTATCCGCGTGCTGCTTGCCGTATTGCGCGGCGACTGGGAGGCGGCGTGGCAAGGGATACGCGATTTCGTTACGGAGATATGGGAGTTTCTCACCGAGCGGTTCCTGCGATGGAAGGGCGTGTTTGAGAACGTCATGTCTTCTCTAACGAACGCAGTCAAGGATAAGTGGGAGTGGGCGTGGAACGCCATCAAGTCGTTCTTCCAACGCGCGTTAGATGCTATCGTGCGCGCAGTGAAGGCGTGGACGCTTGTTAGCGCCATGCGCACGATTTGGAACGGCGTGCTGTCGGTAGTGAACAGCGCAGTGAGTAAGATAATGAGCGCGATAGACCGCATAACCAGCGCAGTCCGCCGCGTGAAAAACACGATTAGCAGCATCGCGGGCGGCGTCGGCGATGTTGTGGGAGACGTTATCGGCTCGTTCCCGTCCATCCCCGGCCTTGCATCGGGCGGGATCGTTACCTCTCCGACTCTCGCGATGATAGGCGAGGCGGGGCCGGAGGCCGTCGTGCCGCTTGACGGGCGGCACGGCATGGGCACAGTCAACGTGTTCGTGGAGGGTAGCATTGTAGACGTAGAAGGCTTGGCTAACCCCGTCGCCGAGGTGCTGCTGCTCCTGCGGCGGCAAGGCGTAGAAGGAGTGTAACGATGGCGATACGAGTACAGAACGGCAGCGCCCTCAACTTTGGCCTGTTCGCGTCAGCGGCAACGGTAACGCATATCCGCGTACAGAAGGCGGGAACAGACGCGACGGTGAAGTCCATAACGAACGTGGCAGTTGGGGCAAACGACACATTCGTTATCCCCGCAGGCGACTTCGATGTCGTGTACCCGTCCGGCGATATGACTAACGCGCACATGGACGCGCTTGTCCGCTCGTATTGGGACGGCGAGACATTCCAGATCGACGCCATGACAAGCGGAACGCAAGTCGTCTCCGTCAACGGCTACTCGCAGGAAACGCATAACGGGTGGACGTTCACCTCTGAGGCTGACTAATGGCGTTTTCTAACGTCAGAGTCGTATCGGTAGGACTCACTACCGCTACGATAGCGTGGGACTGGAGCGGCGCGAACCCTACGCGGTTCGTGGCTACGCGCATCCGCACGCGCGATTTTGATGTTAATACTTTCGACATCTCCCCCGGCACTCTGCGCACATACCAACTAACGGGGCTAGAACGCGGCACGCAGTACGCCGTATCGCTTGCGGTAGGCGGGGAGTCGTCAGAGATCCAGTTCACGACGGCTGCCCCGTCCGCAACGTTCACCGCAGGAACGCCGTCGTTCACCGCTAGCGGCGTTGCGTCGGAGCAGCACGAGGGGGCAGCCGCATATCGCGCAGGAACGCCCTCTCTGGGCGTCGTAGGCAGCCGCAGCGATGGCAGGCTAGGGGTAGCATCATTCCGCGCAGGTACACCCTCTCTAGCCGTCTCTACGGACGTCATAGAGCCTGTCCTACGCGCGCTCGTTACGATGACGGGCTGGACAGTAGAGGCAACGGAGATCGTGTGGACGGGGCGTATTGACCTCGGCACGCAGTTTGCGGCCAACCGCAACACGAACCTGCTGCTGCAAGAGGTGCGATTCCCGCGACGCGCGGGCGGGCAAGTGCGCCTGCGATTCAATGGCGATATGACCACGCGGATGGAGCAGGGGCTGTTCACCATCGGCTCGGTGTCCACGATCTCGATAGTCGTGCAGCGGATGTTGCCGGATACGACGAACCCCTACGAATGGACGGTTACTGCGGGCAACGACATTATCGCGTTCGCCAACGCAGTCGCCGCGCTCGCTACACCTATCGTGCATCTCACGATGTTCCACGACGGCACGCCGCCGCCGCCCCTTGACCTTCCCACGCTATCGGCATTGAGCGTGCAAGTCGGCGACGAATTCAGGTACGAGTTCCCCGTGGCCACCGGCGGCGTAGCGCCCTACGAATATCGCCTAGACCACGTGCTTGTGGGCATCACCTATGACCCGCTGACACGGGTGCTAGAAGGGACAGCGCAGGCCGATAACGTCGGCACGAACACGCTTACCTTCACTGTCTCTACGCCCACGGCTGTCTTGCGGCGGCGAGTGAGTCTCGCAATCAATCCCGACCCGCGCCCGCCGTTCCGCGTAGAGATCGATTGGGACGGCGACGGGCGGTTCGCCAACGACTACGCCGACGTTACCACCGATCTGCTCAGCGTCTCGCGCCTCAAACGCGGGCGCGACTTCACCGGCCAGCGCTACGGCGCAAGCATCGCGGGGATATTGTCTTGCCGTCTGACGGACGACGACGCGCGCTATGACCGGTTCAATCCGTTCTCCCCGCTGGTAGGCAAGGTGCTACCGGGGAGAGAGGTGCGCATCAGCCAACTGGTGGCAGGTGAGTATCAGCAGGAATGGGGCGGCGTGCTAGACGACGTGCAGCCGGAGCAGTTGAGCGGGCGGCGCATCGTGCGTATGCGCGCGCTTGGGGCGCTGTCTCTGCTACGGGACTCGCGCATCAATGTGGCGATGGAGGAGAACATCACCGGCGCAGACGCAGCGCGGCGCATCCTCGACGCGAGCGGCATACGAACGCGATGGATAGGGACGCTGGACAGCGACACCGTCCTATCGCGTTGGTGGGTGCGCAACCGCACGGGGCTTGACGCGCTGCGCATCCTAGCGGAGACGCTGCTTGCCGTCCCTACCGAGGCGAAAGACGGCACGATAACGTTGGAAAGCCGCACGCATAGGGAGCAGCCATCGGAGCCCGTGCTCACGCTCACGCTGCTCCCGCCCGGCGTAACAGACACACCGCTCACGCGCATGAGATGGTCAGACCCGCTACAGCACCTTGCAACGACGGTTATCGTAACGCTGCGCGAGTATCAGGTGGGGGCGAGTGAAGTGGTGTGGGAGTGGGAAGGCGCGCCTATCAGTCTCGCGCCTAATGCGAGCATCATCCTGCGCATCCCGTTCCCCGCAGAGAACGATCCCGCGTCCGACTTGGCCGTCGACACGTGGGACGACTTGCAGTACACGGCCAACACCGCTGAGGACGGGACGGGGACGGACGCATCCGAAACCGTCGTTGTGAGCACGAGGGACAGCGCCAACCTGCGCACGGTTACGATCTCCAACACGGGCAGCGCCACGCTGTACCTAACGGATATATCGACGACGGCGCAAGTGCTCAAACAGTCGGGCAACTACGAGCGCCAGTTCGACGCTGAGAACCCTATCGTTGTCAGCGAGCATCCCTATCTCGCAAGCGAGACGTTTATCACCGAGGGAGAGGCGGAGGTGTACGCGCAACGGCTGCTCACCGCACTCAGTAAGCCGCTCCCGCGCGCCACGCTAACATACGAAGACTCAACGAACCTGCGCCGCCCCGATGTATCCGAGACGGTGGTGCTGCGGGACATCAATCGCACGAGTCGCTATTTCGTAGAGAGCATAGACCACACATGGCGGCGCGGCGACGTGCATCACGTAACGCTCGAACTCACCGAGCGCACGGGGCTTGTCTCCGCTATTGCGCCTGACGTTACCATCGCCACCGTCCCTGAGGGCGACGAGGAGACGACGCAGCGCCTATCGGCGATGATTGCGGGCGGCATCTACGACGCCATCACCTACCGGTGGACAGTGAGCGCAGGGACGCTAGACGACGCCACATTGCCGTCGCCGACTTGGACGCGCCCGTCGGTAGCGGAGGACGAAACCGTTACCATTTCGGTAACGGTTTCGGTAACGGGAGACGGCTCGCTGACGGCTGACGGCTCGGAGGATATGGCGGACGCGAGCGAGCAGACCGTCGTCAGGGACAACCCCGATGCGATAGCCCCGATGGTGAGCATCGAGATGGTGCCGAGCGGCGGAGAGGGGACGGCGGAGACGCTAGCGGCGATGGTCATGGGCGGGCTGTACGACGCGCTGGACTACACGTGGGCAGTGAGCGCGGGTACGCTCAATGACGCCACGCTTGCGTCGCCGACGTGGACGCGCCCGTCGGTGAACACCGACACCGACGTAACGATTGACCTGCGCGTTACCGCACGCGGGACGGGGATGCAAGCGCGGCAAGGGAGCACTGCCACAGCCGACGCAGCGCAGTATACGGCGCGCGTTACGGCGGACGTCATAGCGACGGACACGGACACGATCTACCAACTCGCTGCGTCTGCGCCGGATACGCCTACGGGCGGCATGATGGACGCGATGCATCTGCCCACGGGCTGGACGCGCACAGCGCCCCCTGCCACGACGACGCAGGACGTATGGCGATCGCAGCGCACTCGCAACTACGTGAACGGCGGATTCACGACTGCGGGGGCATGGGGCGCGCCCGTCGTGCATCAGGCGCGCGCCGTTGCCACCTCGGACACGGACACGATCTACCAACTCTCCGCCACGCAGCCGAGTAAGCCTACCGGCGGGCGGGGTAACGAGACGCACACGCCTACCGGCTGGACGCGCACTGAGCCTGCGGCGACGTTCACGCAGGACGTATGGCGCACGCGGCGGACGCGCAACTACGAGAACGGCGCGTTCCGGCGCGCATCGGTATGGGGGGCGGTTGCGATACATCGGGCGCGGTTGGAGGAAACCTTCCCCGATTGGGGGGCGTGGACAGAGGTGGCAGGCTCGCGCGGCACGACGTGGGGCGCGTGGGGCGCAACGTCGAACTACCGCAACTCCTGCGCAGACCGCGAGCGCCAGTACTCGCGCAGCGGCACCGAGGCGTGGACAGAGGAGCGCACGCGCACGGGGACAGCGGGGACAGTGCAGCGTCAAACGCGTTCGCAGACGCTCGGCGTGAGCGATACCGAGTGGCGGGCGGCGGCGGAGACGGGATCGTGGACGGTGTGGACAGAGGTATCAGGCACGCGGCGGACGACCGAGGGCGCGTGGACGGCGACGGGAACCTATCGCGGGAGCGGCGCATCGCGGGAGCAGCAGTACACGCGGACGGTAACGGCGACGTGGACAGAGGCGCGGACGAACCCGTGCGCGACGCCCAACCGTCAGACGCGCAGTCAGTCCA